>JAGRAA010000424.1 GCA_020435185.1 Bdellovibrionales bacterium
TGGAGGGATTTTTGTGGTAGAAGCACTATCCGTAATCACCCAAGTTTTGTCATTTAAGCTTACGGGTAAAAGAGTGTTCAGGATGGCGCCTATTCATCATCATTTTGAATTAAAAGGTATGGATGAGACTAAAATTATAGTGAGATTTTGGATCATCTCAATATTGTTGGCTGTTTTAAGTTTAAGTACTTTAAAGCTTCGTTAGGAGAAAAAATGTTTAATTATAAAGATATAGCTGGAAAAAACGTCATGGTTGTTGGGCTTGGACGTACGGGCGTTTCATTGAGTAAATTCTTGGTGAAACAAGGAGCGAATGTTACGATTAGCGATCATAAATCAAAAGCCGAGCTGTTAAATTATTTAGAAAAAATGGATGGCGTAAATGTAAATTACGATTTAGGGGGGCATACTCCAAAGTTATTTTTGCAACAAGATCTTATTATTTTGAGTCCCGGAGTTTCTCCACAAATGAAGATTTTTGACTACGCTCGAAGTCGGGGAGTTAAAATCACTGGTGAGTTTGAATTCGCAGCAGCTTGGATTGAAGCGCCGATTATTGCCGTGACTGGGACTAATGGAAAAACCACTTGTTGTGCATTGATTGCCGAGTTTTTTAAGGCCTCTGATATACGCTGCTGGGTTGGTGGGAATTATGGAAACCCTTTAAGTGATTACTTAATAAAAGAAGACAAAGAGGGTGTTGTCGTTGCTGAGGTATCGAGCTTTCAGTTAGAGCACTGTGAGCAATTTAAACCTAAAAATATCGTATTCACTAACTTGGCGGAAAACCATTTGGATCGTTACAAGTCTATGGAAGATTATGTTAATGCAAAAAGAAAAATATTCTTAAATACAGACCAGACAATAACTAGTGTTTTGAATGCGGATGACAATGCGGTCGTAGAATTGGCTAGAGATCCTTCTGTTCAAAGGGGTAGAATCTTTTACTTTTCAAGAAAGCCAAGTTTAGAGCCACAAATTATGAATATCGGTGGGGCTGTTTTAATTAAAGATGAAATGCGAGTTCGAAGAGGTCCAGAGATTGAGTATTTTTCGGTGAAAAATACAAAAATGAAAGGTGCCCATTCTTATGAAAACATCATGGCAGCGGTTATAGTGACATTGGAGCATGGCGCCAAGCATGAGGCTATTCAAAGAGTAATTGATAATTATACAGGGATAGCGCATCGCTTAGAGTATGTAAGAAGAGTTGGAGGCGTGGAGTTTTTTAACGATTCTAAAGCGACAAATGTCCATGCTGTTATGCGAGCGTTAGATGCGTTTGATGATAATGTAATTTTAATTATGGGTGGAAAAGATACTAATTTGAATTATGAACCGTTACGGGACCGAATTAAACGTAAATGTAAAACTTTGATATTAGTAGGTGAAGCTAAAGAACGTATTAATAGAGATGTCGGAGATTACAGCGAGACGTTTTTAATCGGTACTTTTGAAGAAGCTGTTCATATTGCCTATCAAAAATCTAGAATTGGTGATCTTGTCTTACTTTCTCCAGGATGTTCAAGTTTTGATGTCTTTGAAAACTACATTGAAAGAGGCAATTACTTTAAAGAGCTAGTAAATAGTTTTAATTAATTGAGGATAAAAGGTACGGACACACTTT
>JAGRAA010000425.1 GCA_020435185.1 Bdellovibrionales bacterium
AACGATACATCGGCAAACTCCCCCTACGAGGCAAAACAATAGGCTTTGGTTTCTGGGAGGTCTACCAAGCTGATCCAGAAAATTCAGTTCATCTTAAAAATGAAACTTTAGATCTTTTTAATCAAGCAATTATTCATTTTGAAAATAATCAAAAAGATAAAGCTAAAGAACTATTTGAACAAGTTCTCCAACGAAATCCAGATGATGAAGTAACAAAGCATTACCTACAATCAAAATTTAATTAACAGATAAGGCATCTAAATTTTGAGACCTCAACGCCTTTATGAATTTTGTGAAATTTTTTGCCTGATCTTGGAGTAGCTCTACGACAAAAGAGTCAGAGATTTTCCCATCTTTCAAAAGATCCCAGACATTACTTACAAACACTCTTTGCGGGAATACATAGGAGTTTCTATACCCAAAGACGCCTTGAAGATGCTCTACTGGTCTTAAACCTCCCCATCGTCCCCCTAACCCAACAAAACAAACCGGTCTAAATTCAAAAGATTGAGGATAACTCCAGTAATCGATAAAGAGCTTAAGGGCGCCAGGCATAGACCCATTGTACTCTGGACAAACAACTATGAGCCCCTCACTTTCATTGATCATCTCTATGGCTTTAACAACATCATCAGGTCTTTCCGCCTGCTTGTTATAATGACAATTCATTAAAGAGGATAGGTCTAACTGGGCTAAATCTATAATTGTGGTTTCCTCTCCAAACTCCTTATATAAACTCTGAATGTACTTTGCTAACTCCAATGACTTTGAATGGGCTCTGTCTGTTCCTGAAATAATAACTTTCACTGGCTTCCTCCAAAACCAGCCAACATAGCACAAGGTTACCAACTATCCCACCCGTGTCTTTTGGGGTCATAAATATTACAATATCATAATGTTACAGGCGTAAATGTCCGAAATATTAAGTAAATATAATATATTAAAAAAAGGTTAAGAATTTCTGTACAAAGTTCACTAAAAATGTTAATTTTTTGTTAAGGTTTTAAACAATCTCGCTTTATAAACAAAAATAGGAATGTAAGATGAGTTCAAAAGAAGCACTATATAAGACTTTGGGGTCTTATTTGAAAAACAAACGAGTACAGACAGGCTTAACTCAAGCTGAAGTCGCTAAAAAATTGAATTATGCTAGTCCTCAATTTATTTCAAATTTTGAAAGAGGATTATGCTCTCCCCCTCTGAAAAACTTAAAGGTATTAGTTAAGCTCTACTCTATTTCGGTAGATGAGATTCTTGATCTTATGCTTAAAGAACAAGAAGAGATTTTAAGAAGCGCTCTCATTGGGGCTAGAGTAGGAAATCAGTAACTTGTATCAAGAATTCAAATAAAGCAGAATTTGTTTCTGAATTTGTTTCATTTGATCATCCTCAATAGAATGGCCTTTTGAAAAATCAAAATCAGCCAAACTAAACGTAGGAATCATGTGAAGATGAAAATGAGGAACTTCATATCCCGCCACTATCAACCCTACCCTTTTGCATTGAGTGGCTTTACGTATAGCTCTACTAATGTCTTGGGATTTAGCCATCAAATGAAGATAGGTCTTTGAATTTAGGTCTACAAAATAATCCACCTCTTCCTTAGGGACAAGAAGAGTATGTCCAGGCTGAATAGGTCGAATATCTAAAAAACTATACACATAATCATCTTCATAGATTTTATAGGAAGGAATTTCTTGATTTATTATTTTAGTGAACAGAGATGCCATTTATCCTCCAAACTGAATGTTTAAACCATAACTATTATAGATCCCTATCTATTCTACCGAAGAATAAAAAGAACCCAAGGAGTATCGTCTTAGTTTGATACAAATGGGGTGATTTTATCAATAGCATATTTAAAAAGTGCTATAATTTAATATCAACAGAGTTGAGGATAGATTCTATATCATGAAAAAATGGTCTACACCTTATTATAATAGTGGTAAGAAGTTTTTTACATTGCTCTTCAGCATTCTCTTGGGAGCCTTTCCTATACTCTTTAATTCTTGCGAAAAAAAGCAACTCACCCAACAAAGTGATCTCAGCGCTCTCTATTGTCCTCAAACCTTTTCTGATTCAGTTCAAAGTAAGCTCAGCGAACGTCCTCAATCACTGACTAGTCCTTTTCAAAATCAAAAATTAATTCTATCTCAGTCCTCTCAAACAGCAAATATGGGACGGCAAAAGATACAAGCAGAAAACCTTTTAGAGAAAGGTTCTAAACTCACTATATTTGTAGACACTCAATGCGTAGTTCCTAGTAAGAGCCGGCTCTCTAGCCAACTTTATAACTCTAGACCAAGTCCATTAAAGAAAGAAGCCTACACCTACACTCTGCCCCAAGCCATGGAAGCACTGCAGTTAGACAAACTATTAGGAGAAGATCCTTGCATTATAGGAGCCACCGAATTTCAAACTTATCAAACACAAGCGACCTATAATGATCCTGAAAAAATTTACCAAGGGCATCTTAATAAAACCTATGCCTTAAAAGCTCATGACTTTTTTTATGACCCATCTATTGGCATTGATCCTTCTGAAAATGTCGTTGTTGCAGTGATTGATGCTGGCGTGGACTATACGCATAGAGATCTCAATGACAACATGTGGAAAAATGCCTCTAATGAATACGGTTTCAATGCCGGAAGAGATAACACTAAAGCTTCGTGCTATCCAGGAGGAGTTCTTCCTGATTCCAATGATCCGATGGACACCTCCCCTATTTCCCATGGAACTCACGTGGCTGGTCTTATCGCTGCCGAAACTAACAATGGTATTGGAATCATAGGACATGCTGCAAAAAATGTAAAAATTATGGCTGTTAACGTATTTTATTATGCTCTCGATACCGGAGGAGATTGTTTAAAGGACAAAGAGGGAAATAATCTTTATGTGAGTGACTCCACAACAGTCGCAAGAGGGATGCAATACGCTATAGAGAACGGAGCAGACGTCATCAACATGAGTTTAGGAAGTGTTTTAAGCAATCCTGCTGCTGACGACGTTTCTTATATCGAGCAGATTGAATCCGCTCTTAGCCATAACATCACTGTTGTTACGGTTTCGGGAAACCATGGTTACGAACTCAGTGAGAGCAACTTTATGGTCGTTCCTGCCAAATATGGACAAAGGTATCAAGGTGTAATTACTGTGGGCTCGGTGGACACTGAAACTAGTTTTTTAAGTAACTTCAGCAATAGAAGTAAGACTTACACCGAAATTACCGCTTATGGAAATTCCTCTTATGATAACAACGGAATTCCGGAGGGTATATATTCTACTCTTTCCTCTCCTCCTTTAGGCTCATATGGATATTTAGCAGGAACCTCTATGGCCGCTCCTGCTGTTTCTGCTGCTGCAGCTATGACCATCGGGATGATGAGATCCCACGGGTTAGATCCTAAACCTGAAATTGTTGAATCCTTAATATTTGAATCTGGAGTACAAAATCCGGGCATGACCGAATACGTAAAAGAAGGAAAGATTTTAAATTTCTATAATCTCGGATTAAGACTACAGAGCTGCTTCCCCGATACCACAACAAACCATTGATTGACTTT
>JAGRAA010000426.1 GCA_020435185.1 Bdellovibrionales bacterium
AGAAGAAATACATAGAGAAATTTTTAGTACTTATTCGATTGGTAAGGTGATGTTTTTGAGTAAGGTTCTTAGTGACATTGAGTACTTCGCCGATGGACAGGTTGCCGTTGTTCATATCGAAGAGCAACACTTAAATAAGCATGAATTAGAAATGGATGATTCTAGAGATATTATAGATATGGTCATGAATATAACTTCAGTTCAAGGAGCTGCTCTTTTTCGAGAAGAAGGAGAAGGGATTTATAAGCTTAGCTTAAGAAGCAAAGGACAATTCGAAGTCTTAGGAATTGCCGAATCGTTTTCTGGAGGAGGTCATCTCTATGCCGCTGGCGCAACTCTTCACGGAGAATATGAGCATGTAAAATTAGAAGTCGTCGACCATTTTTTACAACGTATTGACGCTCGGAAAAAATCTAGTAAATTAGAGTAATGGATCCCAAAAAGAAGCAACCCATCGTTTGCTACTGTAACGCTGTCACACAAGATGTTATAGAAAATGCTATTAAAAATGGTGCACATACACTCGATGACATTTATGATTCGACCTATGCTGGAGTAGGCCCTTGTGGAGGAAGCTGTAGACCCTATCTGGAAATGCTTTTAAAAAGCTATCTTGAAACGCAATCCTTTCCTGATAGAGTAAGACCTAAAAGAAAATAATAAAAAGAAAATATAGGTTGGTTTATTTTTTTAATCGGTAATTAATAATATTTTCAACATGGACCCGACAAGTTCCACAAGAGGTACTAGCTGATGTTTGAGCACTTACCTCTTCAGGAGTATGGGCTCCGACCATTATTGCTCGATCTACTGTCTGAAAAGGTATGCCTCGACAATTACACAGTATTTCTTCATCAAAAGGATGATTCCACTGCCCTCTTGTTTTTAAGATAAGCTCCTTTATCATGAGAGCAAAAACACTGGTTCCTTGCGGTATTAGAAAATCATCGATTGTGTTCACTGTAGTTTTCCTATAAGAGCTTAACTCTTTTAAAAACTCCAGGTCCCCAATCCCTCTCAAGCTCCAGTGCTTAACGGTATGAGCCTCGTCAAGACCAATAGAAAGCTCTAAGGTTTCTCGCCCTGGTAATACTATTTTTTCATTCAGCTGATTCATCTTTAAAGTTTAACACTTTTTTATATTAGTCATAGACAAAAATTTAAAAGAATTGATATAAGTCTCAACATGACAAAGCTCAGTGTAAATGTAAATAAAATAGCGACTTTAAGAAATGCCAGAGGAAAGAATACCCCTAACCTCTTGAAAGTAACCCAGGACATAATTAATTATGGCGCAGAAGGCATTACGGTGCATCCTAGACCTGATGAAAGGCATATTAAAAAAGCCGACGCGATCGAAATCAGTAAACTCATTAAAAAAGTAAAAAGTGATTCAAAAAAACACATTGAGTACAATATTGAAGGTTATCCGAGTTCTGACTTTATTCAGCTTATTTCTGATTTAAAGCCAGATCAATGTACACTGGTTCCAGACCCTCCAGACGCGATCACATCATGCGCTGGATGGAATTTCGAAAAAAACAAAGGGTTACTATTAGAAGTAGTCTCTCATCTTCAAGAGAGAGGAATACGCTGCTCATTGTTTTTAGAACCCAAAGTCTTTAACTCCGACAAAAAGCAACAAGAGGCTTTAGAGCAGATTCGTCCTCATAGAATTGAACTCTATACAGAGCTCTATGCTGACGACTTTTCAACTTTTCAACGTCGAATTACAACTATGCTTTATAGTCAATCGGTACAGGTCGTTCAAAAAATGAATATCGGGATAAATGCTGGTCACGATTTAAATTTAGAAAACTTAGGTTATTTATTACAAACCATACCCAAAATAGAGGAAGTTTCAATCGGTCATGCTCTCATCTGCGAAAGCCTTTACTGTGGCCTAAAAGAAACGATTCAAAACTACCTTAACGTCATCAAAAATGCTTTTAATTCATAAGATTCCTGTCTTAACGGATAACTATATTTTCATAATTGAGAATACCTTAAGCAAAGAAGCTGCGGTAGTAGACCCAGCGATCTCTCGACCTATTATTGATTTTGCACGCTCCAAAAAATTAAGCATTACCTCTATACTTAACACTCATCACCATTGGGATCATATAGGGGCTAATGATGAACTAAAGAGAATCTTTAACTGCAAAATTTATGGCTATTCAAATGATAAACATAGAATCCCAGGCATTACTCACGAAGTCATTAGTGGAGAAACAATATCCGTCTGTGGTCATGATTTTTTTGTAGAAGATATCCCTGGACATACACTTGGACATATTTATTTCTTCAATCCGACAAACAAAATATTGTTTAGTGGCGACACACTCTTTTCATTAGGATGCGGAAGGCTCTTTGAAGGAACTCCCCAACAAATGTATGAAAGCTTGAAAAAGATAACAACTCTACCTAAAGAAACAAAAATCTACTTCAGCCATGAGTACACTCTAAGCAACCTAGAGTTTTCTCAATCTATCGTTTCAAATCTTTCTGCATTAAATACCTACGGTGAATATATTCGAGAAAACATAGGTTCTCATTTTTCTAGCTGTCCTTCTACAATAGAAAAAGAATTAAACTGTAATTTATTTTTAAATTGTCATCAGGATTGGCTGAAACAAGCTCTTAACTCACCGGATGAAACGGACCTAGAGACATTTACTCGATTGAGAGTTTTAAAAGATCATTTTTAAGTCTTTTTTTACTTAATTCTCTTTTTTATATTTATCATTTT
>JAGRAA010000427.1 GCA_020435185.1 Bdellovibrionales bacterium
AGGGGAGTACAAAAGAACGGCTCCAGCCGATTTGAGATAAAATAAAAGCTGAAAATGTCCCGAGAAAAAGCGCTGTCCCTATGGACAAAGCTACCCGGCGTACACTGCGTTCAGAAAACTTAGTAGATAAAGCCAGAGAAGTGGCTAATAAGCCATCAGGTAAAACATGAACAATTAAAGCCACTGTGGTAGCCCATCCAGTTCTTGCATCAATAGAAAAAGCACTCGAGAGTTCGAAGCCATCAAAAAAAGAGCATACAATAAGACACCCGATCGCTGAACAGGCGGCCTTATGAGAAATTAAATGGTGGGCATGCTGTTCAACGTGGACATGTCCAGGAATGTGGCATTGAGCATGATCGTGGATTTTTTCTTCGCTGATTTCCGTATGATGAGGATGATCATGAACATGGACATTAATTAAATCTAACTTAGGTGCTATGTGTTTTTCGGCCAGAATAATAAAAAAGATTCCCGCGATGACCAAAAGAGAATGATAGGACTGTCCTGGAGCAAAAGCATGAGGTACAAATTCTGTGAAAAGAAGGCCTATGAGGACCCCACACCCTATGCTGATCATCACATTTATTTGAAGTTGAATCTTGGATTTAGCTAACCAGAGTCCCCCTAAAATAGAAACGCCAGAGATAAAAAATACAGCAAGTAAGGGATTATAGATGGAGTTCATGGGCCTACTTTAATTCTTCTTAAATAGAAAGATCAATGATTTTATAAAATAAATCAATGAGCTTCTAGAGCTTGGCGATTTTTGGATTCTACATGATGGAATATAAAGGCGATTGCGCTGGTCATTAAGAGGTAAATAAGACCGGCGGCACAAAACATTTCAATTGGGGCAAAGTTTTCACTGGCCAAGTTTCTAGCTTCACCGAGAAGATCGACTATTGTAATAGTGCTGATTAAGCTTGTCGCTTTCAGGAGTAAAATCACCTCATTTCCATAGCTTGGCCAGATTTGGCGAAAGGCTCTGGGAAGTAAAATATACAAGAAGTTCTGCGTATAGCTAAGACCTAGAGATTGTGAGGCTTCCGTTTCTCCCGTTGGCAATGCTTTCATTGAGCCAATAAGCATTTGAGAGGAATAGGCTGCTGTGTTTAAACTCAGTGCTACTAGGGCACAAAACCAGGCCTTTTGAAAAAGTCCCCAAATCCCAAGAGTTTCTAGGGTATCAGAAAATTGCCCCAAACCGTAATAGATCAAAAAAAGTTGAACAAGAAGAGGCGTGCCTCGAAAAAAATAAACGTATATTTTAATAAGCGTCTTCAGTCGAGTAAACACTAGGCTATAGGTGGGAGCCATTAATATCCAACTGAAAAAAATAGCGAGGAGGGTTCCGAGAAAAAGAGAGCTTAATGTATAGTATAAAGTGGTTCCCGTCGCTTCGATAAGTTGGGGAAAGGAGTCTTGAAATAAGAGAAAGTCAAAGTTCATATTCGCTCACCTCTAAAAAGAGACTTTTCCCATTTTTGCAATAAATGTTCAGATACAAAGGTTAAAAATAAATACAAAAAGGCGGCCACAAGATAAAAAGTAAACGGCTTTTTTGTATTTGTAACAGCGATTTGAGTTTTTCTCATGATGTCTTCTAGCCCTATAATAGAAACCAAAGCCGTTTCCTTTAGCAAAACCATCCATAGGTTTCCTAGCGCGGGTAGGGCCAGTCTCCAAGCCAGTGGGAGTTTGATATAAAAAAGAACTTGAAGAGAAGATAGCCCCAAAGATTGAGCGGACTCTATAGATCCTTTATCAACATTTAAAAAAGAACTTCTTAAGGTTTCGGCAGAGTAACCGCCAAAAACAGCACTTAAACCAAGTACTCCTGCTGTGAAGGCCGGAACTTCACTATAGCTATCCATAATTTGGGAAAGTAAGACTTGGCCGCCATAAAATATCAAAAAAAGAATAAGAAGTTCTGGAGTTCCTCGGATGACAGTGGTGTATAGAGATGCGAGCATTCGTAAAGTTTTAATTTTTGAAAGCTTAGCTATGGCTATGATCAGACCAATGAAGAGACCAAAACTAAAGCTACAAAGAGCTAACCCTAGAGTAACCTTGAGGCCTTCAATGAGAGTGAAACCAAATCCATACATACCACTTACCGAATTTCAAAAGGAAAATATTTTTTTCGAATTTTATCATAAGTTCCATTTTTTTGAATTTCATCCAATGCTTTATTAAATCTTTCGGCCAATTCTGAATCTGATTTTCTCAGAGCGATAGCGACCCCTTCGCCAAAGTATTTTGCATCTTTAATTTCATCTCCACGAAATTCAACTTTATCTTTTGCATAGTTTTTTACCCAATTATACAAAACTGTGCTGTCAGCGAGTACGGCATCTAGGCGTCCTGCTAATAAATCTAGGTTGGCTTCTTCTTGTGTATTATAGAGTTTCAAATCCACAATGCCTTTAAGCTTTTCATTAGCATAGGTATGATGAGTAGTGCCTCTCTGTATGCCTAAGGTTTTACCTTTTAGTTCTTTTATCGAAGGTTGTAGGGTACTGCCCTTTTTAACCATATACCGAGCGGGAGTGTTGTAATAGGGATGAGTGAACAAAACTTTTTGTTTACGTTTATCAGTTACACTCATGCTGGCCACAATAGCATCATACTTTTTCATTAATAGTCCTGGAATGATTCCATCCCAAGATTGTGTCACAAACTGGCAACTGACTTTCATTTCTTTACAAAGAGCTTTGGCAATATCAATGTCAAATCCTAACAGCTGGCCTTTTGCATCCATATAGTTAAAAGGTTCGTAGGCTCCCTCTGTGCCGATGCGAATGTTTTTATTCACAGCCC
The DNA here is from genome assembly GCA_020435185.1 of Bdellovibrionales bacterium. Taxonomy (GTDB): domain Bacteria; phylum Bdellovibrionota; class Bdellovibrionia; order Bdellovibrionales; family UBA1609; genus JAGRAA01. The sequence goes on from JAGRAA010000427.1 coordinate 2,824, forward strand.
AAGAAGTCTGAACTAAAAGGGTCATGCATAAAAAATAAAAAAATGGTTTCATAGTAAATCCTTTCTATAGCATATTAGAAACAAATTGATTAAAGCGTTCACTTCCGTTGCCATTGAAAAGCTCCTTTGGAGATCCTTGGCAGTCGACAATTCCTTGATTCAAGAAGACAATTTTGTCACTCACTTCTTTAGCGAAATTCATTTCATGGGTCACAATAATCATGGTTCGGTGTTCTAAAGCTAATTGTTGCATCACTTTAAGAACTTCTCCTACCAATTCAGGATCTAGAGCTGAAGTAGGTTCATCAAAAAGCAAAATTTTTGGTTCCATGGCTAAAGCACGTGCAATAGCTACTCGTTGTTTTTGTCCACCCGATAATTGAGTGGGATAATGATTTCGTTTATCCCAAACACCTACTTTTTGTAAATATTTTTCAGCCACCTCGTAGGCCTGGTTGTCATTTAGTCCGAGAACTTTTCTGGGAGCTAGGGTGACATTTTTAAAAACATTTAAGTGAGGCCAAAGGTTGAATTGTTGAAAAACCATAACGACTTGAGATCGAAGTTTTTGCAGTTCATTTGTATTTTTAAGATCCAAATACCCTTGTTTTTGTCTTGTTAGCAGAAGAGGATTTTCGAAAAACTTGATTTCACCATCATCCGGTTTCTCTAAAAGATTGAGACATCTAAGAAGGGTACTCTTACCACTCCCACTTGAGCCTAGAATAGAAATCACCTCGCTTTTTTGAGCATTCAGAGATATTCCTTTTAAAACTTCATGATGACCGAAAGATTTTCTAAGGTTAATGGCTTCTACGGCATTCATGAGTCAATGTTTCCTTGATAAAGTTTGTGGGTTGAATTTATTGATTGAGTTCATCGATCTGTTCATTGAGAGTCCAAAAGTCATAGATATAACCTATAAAAAATAGGCCGCCTGTGAGCAGATAGAGTATTCCAGAAATCCATTTTTTCATGTAAAAACGATGAACTCCGAAATAGCCGAGAAAGGTAAGCAGGAGCCAAGCTGTATTGTAGTCTATATTTCCTTCCTTATAAGAATTGTCAGCCTGTTCTTCCATTGAAGGTATGAGAACAAGGTCTATGAGCCAGCCTATGCCGAGTAAGCCAAAGGTAAAAAACCAAAGAGTTCCAGTAAGAGGTTTGCCATAATAAAATCGATGAGATCCTGTGAAGCCGAAAAGCCACAAAGCATAGCCTAACAGAAGGCTGTGACTATCATTTTTTTGCATCGATTTAGACTGAGCCATATTCATGTATTTTCCTCCGGTTTTTGCATAGGTCATGAAACGAAAAGAACTTTACCTCCTTTTTTAACACATCATGAGGGCGAGTTGAGAGGATATAAAAATTACACACTAGGATAATGATTGCTTATTGAAATTATTTGGCTCCATTTTGAGACCGATGATATTTTTTTTACACTATGCTTTACCAGGAAAGATCCTCTGGGTCGGATAGCCTTTATGGTAATATGGGGACTCCATGATCGGCAAAGTTCAACATTGAGTGGAGGTTCTTATTAAAAAGCTAGTTTTGGTTCTCTTATTAGGGGTTTCTTTATTTTTATCCTCGTTATCATTTGCAGACGAAAGTTCAGTTGAGTTCGATTATCAAACCATAAGAGGACAATATAGAGCAGCTGGTGGAACCTACTATCCACGAGTTGTTGGTATCCCCTCAGATATGTATGATACCATTGAAGAAGGTATTCAACAGAGAGCGCTGGCTAATTCTGAAATTCAAAGAATATTGTATTCGGGTTCTGATGCCGACCGAGCTCAGTTGATGCGACAACTTCCTGAATTAAAAGTATTTTTAGGAATTAATGATCAAGGGAGGTTGTCTGAGAAAAGGGGATATCATGCGGGGTTTGTTTCTGAATTAATGGGTAAAGTACATT
>JAGRAA010000428.1 GCA_020435185.1 Bdellovibrionales bacterium
TTGAAAGTCCGACTTCCAGCCATGTTGAGCTCCTTCAGGTGACAGAGTCACGCCGGAAGGGGTTCCGACGAGAATAAAGCTAGACTTCCAATAGAGATCGTAAAAGTATTGATCCAATGCCCGTTTTACAAAAAAATCGTAAACCGTCATTAAAGGGATAAAGGGAATTCCAGTGATGTCTCTCATTTTTCCGAACGAACCCAGACAAGACATAACGTTTCCTTCGGCAATCTCAAAACGCAAATATCTGTCGTCATTTTCTTCATGAGGAACCAGGTCTGGATGCTTTTTGTTTTTTACTCCAAAATCACTTTCAAAATCTTGAACAACAGGAGCTCCGAAAATACGACCATCCATCGTTGGATTTAAATTTGTAGAAGTTCCAACATCGGGAGCCATATGAACCATGAGTTCTCCTGGCAACTTCCAAGGTTTTTCATCATCTTCTAAAGGCTTTTGACCTTTTTTTAATTTAGCTTCGTCAAGACTTGTATTGGCAATTCTAGAGAGTTTAGCTGTAATTTGCCCTAACATCCATTGAGTGTGTGGATAGCTAGCGAGTTTTAAATTAATTCCCATTTCACTCGGCAACGAACCAAACTTTTCAAGTTCACTTGCAATCATTTCTTGATTGGCTTTTCGGATTCTATCTTGTTCTAAAATATCTCGATAAAGATCTTCGCCTCTTTGTTTTAAAAACTTTGCTTCTTTGGTGTTTTCTTTAAAGCGAGCGAACAAAGTTTTTTCATCAAGGCCTTGTTGCTCTCTTAATTCATCAATTTCAGTTTTTGAGGCTAAACTGGAGTGGTTACCGGCAGCAGCAGCCATATGCAGGCCCCAACCTTTTATAGTATGGGCAATAATGACCGTAGGACGTTTTAAATCTTTTTTGCTTTCTATCATTGCTTCAGCGAGACTAAAAATATCGTGACCACCTAAATCTCTTAAGCCTAAGTAGAGCTCTTCATCGGTGATATTGGTCATAAATTCTTTTAAGTCAGGGTGATGGGCCACAATTCCTTTCTTTAAAGTTTTCATGTCTTCTACCAAGAGAAGTGATTGGAGTTCATAATCTTCAAGGACATTTTCTAGAAAGTCTTTGAATAACTTTCCTCCTGGTTTTTTAAACAGAGCTTCTCTGAGTTTTCCGTGCCTAACTTGTATGACATGCCAACCATTAGCAAGCATGGTTCTTTCAATTCGAGAATCATCTGTTCCGTCCATGATTTCTTTATTTGTGATTCTGTGGCCGTCTAAGCTTTGTCGGTTGTAATCTATAATCCAGGTTAAATTTCCAATTTCTCTTTCTGCGAAATCAGGGATGGCCTCAAAAAGCGATCCCTCTCGAAATTCAGAATCGCCTACAATGGACCAAAAATGCGCAGAAGGTACAGTGTAGCCGTGATCTTTAGCAAAGTGATAGGCATGAGCTAAGTATCCTGCCTTTACAGGAGGAATACCAACCGTCCCACTCGGGAAAAAATTATGGCGATCAGGATCATAGGCGGAGTGATAAGATTGGAGAACGGGTTCTCCATTTTTTGAAAAAGCTCTAAGTCCCATCATTGCTTGATTACATTCTTCTAGAGACATTTTAGACAAATCTTCATGGAGAAATAAGTCTAGCAAATAATTTAGTGCGTGATCTGCCGGAGAAGCATGAGGTTTATTGGCAATATGATCAAACCCAGTTTTAACAATAAGATGTAAAGCTGCCAATATATGTAGAGCACTGGCGCTTGCAGCGGGGTGGCCTCCTACCTTAGGATCTCCTTTTTCGACATCAGCTCTGTGATTGGCTTGATAGATCATTTGAGTAAACAAATAATGAGCTCTAGAAAGGACATTGTCCAAGACGGTTTTATCTAATTTTTTTAAATCATTGCTCGATACGGGTTTGGGAATTCTTTTATCGACTTTTTTGTTTGCGTTAACATCTGAGATGGATTTTTCAGACTTAGTACTCACGGCACACTCCTGTTGATTTACAAGCTTTAAGATGTATCATAGAACCATTCCTGTGCCTACAGTTTTATGCAGATCTGGTATTCCGATAAATTTATTAATATTAAGTTTTTTCAATAACTTATGGCTCCATAAAAGGGCGGCATTTCGTCTTTTTATAGGCCGAGTGGGGTTAATTGGTTTTTAACAGAAGAAATGACATCTAAGTGAGGCTCTACAATAAAGGGTAGGGGACTAAAATTAAGAGACTTAAAAAAAGAAAAATCTAATTGGGGTGCGTTCAGAATATGGTGTTTTCCTAGCCCAGTTAGTGCGATAGGGAATGTCTCTTTGAATTGACCATTTCGAATAAAATAGGAGTGTATTCCATCAAAATTTTTGCCATTAACGTATTTGTGATAGTGGTTATACAACTTCGTAAGGATTAAGGTATTCTCTACTGGAGTGCTCACAGGAATAATTGCCGCAAAGGATTGCATAAGATAGAGCGAGGACTCTAAATTTGTAAAAAAACTCGATTGGTTGCCGTTTGTATCGAAAACAATTTCACAATCCATTAGAAGTGGAGTGGTTCTTAAAGTTTGATCTGCTTCTTCATTATCTAGTACAACCACAAGGTCTTGTGTAAAGTTTAAAAGATTGTTAATTTGCCAATTGAGTAAACTTTGGTTTTTAGTAAAAGGATACTTTTCGTAAGGTTTTAGAGTATTGAATTGTCCAGCGAGAAGAATAACTTTCATCCTTCTATACTAGCAAACTTGGTAGAGTTATTAAACCAACGACTAGCCTCAAGTATGAAGTCCCAATTTATTCTGACCTTACCATCTTTGTCTTTTAGTCCTTTAGGAGGGTTTGGAAACGGAGCGGCCTCTTTAAAGGCTTCAATGGCGGCATCGTCTAAGTCTCTTAAGCCACTTTGGTGAAGCACTTGAACTCGCTCTAAAACGCCACTGGAATTTAAGGTAATAATGATTTTTGTTACTCTATCTTGAGTAGAGGCAAGGTGACGCCCGCTTCTTACCATTTTTTCTACTTTTTGTCTGACTTTTGATCCCCATCTTTTTCTAATCTTGTCTTTGATTCGGTTGAAATAAGAATAGTATAGAAACTCTTTAGTACTGAGGATGGTTTCCATTCCTATGGGTATATTTTTTAAATGATCGTCGGTGGAACTTAGGTCCCCTGATTTGCTAGGGCGAGCATTTTGCGCGGCTTGATTTTGAGAATTCATTTGGTCAAGACTTAGCTTATCGAAATCTAATTTAGGAGCAAAGTGCTGGAGCCCAGTGAGTTGAGGGCGTGATTGTGGTTGAGGTTTTTTTTGAGGCTGCATTTGTGCTTGAGATTCTGACCCATTTGCTCCATTGCTGTTTTTGAATTTTCCGATATGAGCAGCTCTTGTTTGTTGTTTTACTCTTTGATTGTGTTGACTGAGAAGCTCTGCATTTTCATCAACTTCATTGTTTAGAGGTTTTTTATCTTGATCTACGATTTGTAGCTTCTTTTCATTCATAGATTTTGACTTTTTTGAGCTTTCGCTTTCAATTAATTCTATGGTGACTTTTTCTTTTTGAGTTAAATT
>JAGRAA010000429.1 GCA_020435185.1 Bdellovibrionales bacterium
CACTTTAGTGCTCTAGTTTCTTTTACGGCGGCTTTGATTGTTTTGGGTGGAACTTTTGGGGCGACGATGGTATCAAATACTGTGGAAGATTTAACAACCGGTCTCCACATGATAAAGCAAGCTTTTCAAAAGGATGATCATAGTTATCAAAAAAAAGTAGCGAGCCAAATAATAGATTCGGCAAAACTGGCCAGAAGTGACTCTATGCTGGCTGTAGAAAAAAGGATTAATGGGTTTTCTGATCCTTTTATGAAAAATGTATTTAGATTTATGGTCGATGGGGTAGATGCTTCTACATTGAGAGATGTCTTTGAAGCTGAAATGGATTTAGAAGAAAGACGATTAGTTTCAGGCGCGAAAATTTGGTTAGACGCCGGAGGATTTGCGCCTACAGTGGGAATTTTAGGCGCAGTCCTAGGATTGATTCATGTGATGGCTAACCTTACGGATACGTCACAACTAGGTCGAGGTATTGCGGTGGCATTTATCGCTACTATTTATGGGGTAGGTTCTGCAAACTTATTTTTTATTCCCATAGGAAATAAACTAAAAAATAAAGTTAAAGTTCAAATAGAAACTAAAGAAATGATTTTAGAGGGAGCTGTAGCGATTGTCAGTGGGTTGAACCCGTTTGTAATTGAGCAAAAAATAAACTCTTATATTGATCACAAAACTTATTGATAAGGATTTTCAATGAGTAAGCGAAAAAAAAAGCGAGCAGAAGAACACGAGAATCATGAGCGTTGGTTGGTTTCTTACGCGGATTTCATTACCTTGTTATTTGCTTTTTTTGTTGTTATGTACGCTACATCTAAAGGGGATGTAGAGAAACAAAAATCCTTTGAAGACTCCATTAAAAAATATTTAAATAAAATTACGGCGGTGAGTATAGGCGGAAATTCTACCGATTTGAGTGAAAGTAAAAGCTCAAGTCCTTTAAGTAACCCTATTCAGTCTTGGCGAAAAATTTATACTAAAAAAGATAAAGAGATTGAGCAGCTTTTAGAGAGAGTAGAGTCTTACTTGGATCAAAACTTAACAGGAAGTCAAAAAGAACAGATTCTTTTTGGTATTCAAGACACGGACTGGGGAGTGAAGGTGAGCTTAAGTGCTGACAAAGTCTTTGCTCATGAAAGTGCAAAAATTAACAGGGAGGCTGTGGCTCCTTTATTAGCCGTAGGCCGTTTATTGAAGGAATTAAATCATGGAGTGATTATTGAAAACCACTATGGCAACGAGCCAATAAAAAATAACCAGTACCCAAGTGCATGGGAGCTTACTTCTATGCGCTCAACGAAGCTATTAAGATTTTTAATGCAACAGCAATCCTTATCGGCTGAAAAAATGACGGCGGCAGGGTTTGCGAACTCTCGTTTAATCAGTTCTAGCTCTCAAAAGGTCGACAAAGCCAGAAATCGGCGGGTAGATATCCTAATTCTCAATGAAAATGATTTTTATTAAAAAGGTACGGACACACTTTGGTGTCCAGGCTGCATTATTTTTGTTTAGTATAACGCACTACGGACAC
>JAGRAA010000430.1 GCA_020435185.1 Bdellovibrionales bacterium
TTGTTATTAATCATGGCGGCTCTTATTGTAGCCCCTTATCTGCAGCTTCATGCTGATGACATCGATGATTCTGATGAAAAAATTACAGCAGAAGCCGTTGCTAAAAGTCACAGTCTTTCTAGCTCCTACTTTTATCTATTAGAAACTCTCAACAGTGACTCCTCTGAAGAAACTTTAGAAAATATCGAAAAAATTAAAACTTTTTCTTACGAAGAAACCTTCAACGAGTTATTTAAACTCATTCAATGGGAATTAGAAAAAGCCGCCGAGGGGAAAAAGGCTGAGATGAGAATAGAGGTTGTCAATGAGGCTCTGACAGCCCTCATAGAATTATCAACCTATGGGAATGTCAATTATTTAGATTTAGCGGCTGAAGAAAACCGAAAGACACCCACCTCACCCAAAAAAGATGCTCAATTAGAACGCCTACAAATAGCTCATGACGAACTCAAAAGAAGCTACTCTCACAGTAGCTTTTACCCAACTTTAGAGCAAAAGTTCATGGTACTAGAAAGAGCCCTCACTCAAGTTCTCAACGAAGTTCCCTATTCTATTTATGATATCCTCTACAGAGACTACGATATCAATAGAGCTGAAGTTCCACTTCTCGAAAGCTCTATCCCTTTACCAAAAGCTCTTTTTTACCGCGAAGAAGCTGATGCGACTGATCCCAATAAAATTCATGAAAAAAATGAACAGTATTTCAAACAGGTCGAAGCGGACCTCAATGAATTGGTGATAGAACAACCTGAAGTTGTCAAAGCTCTGGTGAAACTAGAAAGACGAAACTTTCGCTATACACGAGTAAAGCCCGAACACTTGATGCTTATGGGACTTCCTGGGGGAGGAAAGGATACTATTGCTAATGCCTACGCACAGGTCGTCAGCAAGCATGCTCCTGATTGGCAAGAACATTTATTCTCCCTTCCCATTGCAAAAGATAAAGCTGACTTATGGCAAATTGGCGGTTCTGCTACAGGATATGTCGGGAGTGAGCAATTTCCGAAAATTTTTGATTTTTTGGTGAAATTTTCTGGTGGTCGATACATTAAAAAAGAGCGAACCGACCCTCGTGGAAAAGTGGAATACTATATTGAAGAAAATAAAGAATGGGCTCCTGGAAAAATACTTCCTGGGGTGCATCAACCCTCAGAAGGTATTCTTTTCGTCAACGAATTCCATAACTGGTCTCGAGAAAATAAAGACATTTGGCTTAAGCAAGCTGTTGAAAGAGGAATATTCTTTATCAATAATCCCAACGGTGGAGTAGATAAACTCATTGTCCCCATTACATTCATTATCGCATCAAACGATGGAATGACTACAATTAGCTCTAGAGAATTAAGTGGCGAACGCTTTGGCAAACCCTTGTCTTATGAGCAAATGATGAAAAAATGGGAAAACGTACATAATGACAAATCTTTCTTAAGAGAACTTCTGAAAAAAACAAGAGGTGGCAGAAACCAGGCTCCTTCAGGAAACTCTGAGGGCACTTCAGAAGAAATGGCCAATCGAATCCAAAGAATCTTCTTACTTCGTCCAATTTCTCCTGATGGCCTAGTGAAAATCGCAAGAATGAAATTGAATTCATTAAAAAAAGAATTAAAAGGAATACGATCTTTTGGACCAATAGATCTTGAATGGACTCCGCAAGTAGAAAAGTTTATTCAATCCTATCAGTATCAAGCAGAAGAAAACGCACGACCAATTGGAGATAGAGTCGATCAACTCATCCAAGAAACTATTGACGATGCCATCGCTAACGAAAAGCTTAAACCTACCCATAAAGGACAAAAAGTCTTAATCGATGTAGTTTCAAACGGAGATGGCACGTTTAAAATGACTTTCCAGTCTAAGTCCTATGACGACAATAAAGTATCGCAATCAGAAGTCTTTATTGAAGGAACTCTTGAGTCAAAAGATCCTGAACCCTTGAGCGAAGAAGAGAGAAGTCACTTAAGAACTCTTGGCGACAGAATGAAATCCAAAGTTTTTGGCATCGATGCCGTGGCTGAAAAAGTAGCCAAAGCTATCGTCGTCTCTGAAAAAGAGCGAAAAGTAAATTTAACAAAGAAAGATCGAGATCTCCCTAAGGCTAGACGCTTTATGTTCTTAGGTCTTACGGGGACTGGAAAAACTGAACTCGCTAAAGTTCTAGCTGAAGAGCTTTATGGAGACAGAAGTAAAGTGGCTATTTTAGATTTTTCTACGGTGGGATCCAAATACGAATTCAATCAAATGTTTACTGGAGAAAAAAATTCTGACGTAGCCAGTGAGTTCATGAAAGAATATGACAAAAATGGTGGTGAGATGATCGTTGTTCTTGACGAAATTGCTAACGCACCTCGAGAAGTTTTAAAAGCGATGTATCCCTTCTTAGATGAAGGCGAGGTGACCATTTTCAATGACGGTAAAGCCAGAAAAATGAGTAACATTACTTTTATCGCCACAGGAAATGCTGGAGAAGAATGGTATCAAGGAATCCCTGAACAGGTTCCTGAGATGGAAAGGCGAAATTCCATGGAGGATATCTATAAAAGAGCCATGAAAAATACCAGAAGCCAAGAGGTTCTTTTACAAAAATTCTTCTCTGAAGCACTCATTGGAAGATTTGGAATTCATAACATCATGTTTTTCCCTCCCCACAGCTTTAAATCAGTACGACAAATGATTATGTTAAAATTAAAGCAAATGTTAAAAATGGTTGATTCCCAACCCGGCAAGCCTGGATGGGAGCTACAGTTTGAGAATCCCGAGAGCCTAGAAAAACTCTTAGATGCGATAGAAAAAGAAGGATATATAATTTCAGAACAAGGGAGATCCATCGATAACTATATTAAAGATATATTGAGAATAGAAATCGACGCTCTTTTGGAACATGCAAATGTTCCTTATCAATCCAAGATTATTATAAGTTTAGATGAAGAAAAGTTCACTAAAGCAAGAAAAGAAGAAAAAGGACTTTACCTCACCCTTGATGTTGAAGGTGGAAAAACCTACCCACTCTTTATCCGAGGAAAAGAGTATGAGCAAAAAGATGTGGTCAACTCTGTAGATCAAACTCTAACCGCTTACCATGAAATAGGACACGAATTAGTTCGTCATATTTTCTTCAGCGATAAAACCAAACCTCAAAGAGTAAAAATTATCCCTGGAGTAGATTGGTTTGGCACTCGATGGATCTATTATGCCGGTGTGGCTGAGCATGAAGATATAGAAAGAAAAATCATGACTCGTGAATTAGTGTTAAGAGAGATGGCTATATTCGCAGGTGGCTACGTGGCGCAACAACTTGTCACTAAAGGAGCCGTGGACGATGCTGGAAAAAGAAATGATATGGAACGAGCTACTGAGTTAGCAAATAACGCCATCTTCAGATGGGTCTTAGCTCCTCATGTCACTCGTACAGCGATTGGACCACAGGTTGATATCACTCAACATATCCAAAGCTTAGATCCAGAGACTCTAAGGCTTTATAGAAAAGAACTTGAGTCGATGATGCATGAAGCAGAAAGCTTAGCTCGAAGAGCCTTATTGATGAACTATGAGTCTTCCTTTGTGCCTATGAGCCGATGGCTTGCTGAGGTCGGAGAAATTACCGAAGAAAAATTCGAAAAATTTTATGCCGAACATAAAGTTATCTCAGAAGTAGAATCATCCAGTGAATTCAAAAGCTACTACGATGAAATTGGCAAAGAGGACTTTTATAGAGACGAAGTAGGACGTCCTCATTTTTATAGCAATATGAGCGTCTCTGAAAAAGCTCAGTTTGTATGGAATAAATTAAAAGGAAAGTTTAAACCGGCTTCTCGTTCTGTAGATGCACCGTCTAGAGATGCCCAGCTTCTTCACCCAGACCTTTTGCCTAATGAGGTTGCCGATATAGCGGGAATCATAGCCGAGAAGCAAGAGCGTGAACGCAAAGAAGCCGGTTTGCTTGATTTTGACTACAGGAAACCAGCTTCTACGGAGCGAGCAGGGGATGCTGTCAAGGGTGGATCATGTCGCGCCATATTTGCCGCTCTCTAAGGTTGGACAACCTGGTGGAGTACCTTTGGTACTCCACTTTTTTATTTTTTAGGTAATTTTTAGATTTACTTTAGGAACTTAAAGGTACGGACACACTTTGGTGTCCGTCATGCGTTATTATAGTTTTGTTTAATCCAATCTTGTTTAATCCATCGATATTTTGATGAATAACTTCAATTGAGCAGACACTTGAGATTATTCTTGCTGACATAACTTCGATTGTCTAATCCACTCAATGAAATACTTTCACCAGAAACTTCCGCCCTTAATCTAAACATTGACTGATTAAGATATGCCTATATAACGCGATATGGACACCAAAGTGTGTCCGTACCTAAAGAAAGCTCCTCAAGAAAAATCAAAGAGATTCGGTTTCTAAACGACATTCATCTGTGCAGACCTGATGATATCGATTATCTAAACTATTTCTTATATCATGCTTTTTTGAACCCAAGGCTCCGAAGAAATTATAAACTGAGAAGTAAATTGCAAAAAATAGGCAAAATGTAGTCCACTTTATTTTCTTTTTTTCACGCTCTTCTTTTTTATCTAAAATTAAAAATAAAGGAATTAAAGCAAAGGGCCATACAAACAAAAGATGCCAATAAATAGGTAAGGTTGGGGCGATGCCTACCGCTAACATGGCCGCTACGAAAGCCGATATAGAATAAAACACAGGCCATTCTCGTGCAGAGTTCATTCTCGCTTTTCTTACATTAAACTCAGAGCGATGAAGCTTGAAAAAACGGATATTAGCCCAAAAAGAAATGTAAAATCCATATAAACCCACTGCATATTTAATTATCTGCCAAGTCCAGTAACTCGTTTTCTCTAACCAGCTCACCCCTATCCAAGAAAAATCAAACTGTTGAAACATATGTGTTTGAAAAACAGGAGTACTAAATCGAATCCAATACATAAAGCCTTTCAACAAAGGATAAACATTCACAAAACCAAAAAATAAATATCCCTTTCCTCCTCCACTCCCCGGATGAGGAAAAATCGATGGATCTTTCAAGCCCGCCAATATATAGGGCAAGAGGCTCGCCATTCCTAAAACAACCCCTGTCAAAGCTCCCCACCAATTTGGTTTGAGAGCACGCATCCAAAGCAAGAGGAAGGTCATAAAAACAAGAATTACGAACGAAGCATGAATCTGCAGAGCTAAAAATATACTTAAGGCATGAACAATACTAAAAAGAAAAGATGGTGATTTAGAGAGCTTCCAAGCCGACCACATATGAAGAGCACTGGCCACATATATGTAGCCTGGGTTCCACAAAAACACTTCGCTCAATCGCCAAGGGCTCAGCCAAAAAAACACAGCAAAAGCTAAAAGCGCACCATGAGAAAGATATTCCGACAAGGATTGATAACAGAGATATAAAGCTCCTAAATGGAGCAGTGTCATCAAAAGCAAAGAAGACCACGGCGAGTTATAGATTAACATAGGCAATCCCACCACTAAACTCGAAAAAGCTCCAGGGACATTGCCACTGCTCCCACTACTTGAAGCATTTCCATAAGGAATGAGAACTCCTTTTTCAACCAGAGCATGACCATTTCTTAGTACCTGGATCACATCACCATCAATTTTATGACTATAAGAAAAAAGGGCTGTTAACAACAACCCTACTAAAACAATACACCACAACCAAATGTTATGTTTCTCAATTTTCATTTACAAGACGACCTTCAAATTTAATTAGAACACACTATCTATTAATAATATTGATTGTAGTCAACACCACCATATAATCTACAACCAGCTTTATTTAAATCTATGCTAAAATCTTCTGATAAGCAGCTGTAGATGTACTTTGTCTGTTGACCATAATTTTTATCGGTAAAAACTTGAACATTGTTTTCTTCGTCCATTTCACAAGGATTATTTAAGGTACAAGCCTCGCCTCCTTCATAACCCGTATTATTCACGCCTACGACATTTCTGGTTCCCTCTTCAATAATTGGCGAACCAGAAGTCCCTCCCACCGTATTACAGAAATAACCATAAGATTCGCTCCAATACCAAGTAGACTCTTTAATTTTATAAACAATATCGACTATGTTGCAGCTATACACTTTATTCCAATAACCTGAAATAACTGAAATAGCACTTTGAGCCTCAAGACCACTTTCCATCAATTCGAAAGGTCTAATCCCATATTGGTCATAAATTTCTTCATAGGTTTTATTCAAAGCTAAAAAAGCCATATCTGTTTGAGTTTGGACGGCATACAAAATTTTAGAAGTGTATAGCTCTCCCCTAATGACTTCACGGTTTTTATTGTAGATATTTACTCGCATGATAAATATTTTATTCGTTGTATACTCATTGTAAGCTTGATCTTCGACACAATGATCATTTGTCAAAATAACGGCCGGTTGATTCAAAGGCTGACCTTTAAAATGAACCAAAGAACCCGAACATCCTGGGACCGCAACAATCCCCTCGAATAAGGAAGAATCTACTTCTTCGGACATAAACTCAGCATGAGGAGCCATCAATAAATTTTTATCTCCCATGGGTTTTGCTTGAGCAACCTGAACCATAAAAAGACTAAAAATAAATATAATACCTTTTAGCCTGATTTTTTTTTGAACTTTATCGAATACATAACGCTCTAATAATAACGTGAACATTTCATCCCCCCTTCATATCTAGAAAATCAAACACAGATCTTACAACACCCTTAAAGCCCTTTATACCCTATGTTTGCTGGAAAACATGAGACTACAGAAATTATAAGGAGTAAAGCACATTCTGGGAGCAAAATGACTATTCTTAGAAACATACTTTCGTTGAAAAATACAAACAAGCTTCATTAAAAAACTGAGACTAGAGCATAATGTCTAGTTTTTTTAACCATTTACCCTGGTGTCAAAAAAATAGGCACTAGTTTTGCTATTTCGGGGTTAAGTTCAAGCTCTCGTCGGGGCTTTAAAAAGATGATATACCTTTGGGGGGTAAGATGAAAAATTTAATAATCGCTCTATCTATGATTTTCGCAAGCCTAAACCTTTTTGCTTTGGATGGGCCAAGTACTCCGAGTGGCTCGGGACGCGGCAATCAATTACAATGTAAGTACTACGATGAAGGATGGGAAGAACATGGCTACCATAACTCTTGCCAAGAATGTCATAAAAAACATGGAGACTGTGAAGAAAGATGTTATAGCTATACTTATACATGTAAAGTTACTGGTCGAGATAAAGACGGAAACATAGAAACTTTTACGGCACTTGGGGCAAACGAGCGTCGAGTAGGCGATGAAGCTTTAGATCGATGTTATCAAGCAGGCTCTAGAAATTGTTACTTAGATCGCTGTGACGAAAGCTCACGTTTAGAAAGCCGTCACACTTGTAAAGATGAGGCAAGACCAAACTCCGGAAATAACAATAGACCTGAAGATAGACCTAACAGACCCGGAGACAGAGAACGAGAGCGTGAACGTGAAAGAAATCGAGACAACAATAACCGTCGACGATAAAATTCAAAAGTACTGGTGGGCTCCTGCTCTCTTATCAGGAGCCCTTATAGGAAGCTCTACAGCTCCCTATTGGCCATGGGCGCTTTTCTTTGCTTGGACACCCATCTTTTTATACTGGCACAAAGAAAACTCTTTGATCAAAATCGCTTCTTCTGGATTTATTCTTCAATTCGCAACCAATGCTATTATTTTTTCCTGGATTTCTCACGGAGCACAAGAGTTTTTACAAGCTTCGACTTTTCACTCTTTACTTGTTTTTTTAGGATTTCAATTTTTTTTAAGCGGCTTTATTCTTAGCTCAACCCTTATGGTTATTTGCATAAAAAAATTTCTTTTTCTCATACAACTTCCTTCTAAAACCCTTCTTTTCTTAATCCCATTGATAGCGACCCTTGCCATTGAAATCACGCCGGAACTCATTCCTTGGAGTCCAGCCCACGCCTTATTTTTTGCCCATTGGCCAATAGCAAACTTAGTGGATTCGATTTCATTATTTGGATTAAACTTCATCGTTCTAGCCTTGAATACTTTAATTGTATACGCTGTACTCTCTGCACATAAAGTGAAAATAATCTTATTTAGTATTCTATTGTTTTTTTGTTTTCAAGGATTAGGCCTTATCTCTCAAAAACAAAGGACAGATTTTAAAACCCTAAATGTCCTCATTATCCAAGGAAACATTTCTAATCAAGATAAGATCGACCAATGGCAATCTGTTGTAAAAAACAAGATCGTGGATCACTATCTTCAACTTACAAAAGCAGCTCTTTCCAAGTATGACGATCGAGATATAGACGTCGTGATCTGGCCAGAAACAGCTTTTCCGGGATACTTAGATTTAGAGTACAAAGGGCTACAGCAGAGTAAAAAAATTTACGAGCTCGTCAATAAAAATAAAATTCATCTCATCACCGGTGCTTATTCAAAAAAAAGAAGACAACTCCATCCCTTCATCTCACTTTTTTCCATTTCTCCAACTCAAGAGGTCTCTACATATAACAAGAATATCCTAGTCCCTTTTGGAGAATATCTCCCTTTAGCCTCATGGTTAAAAAACATATCCCTTTTCAACTCTCTTCCTCCTCATAAAATCGGAAACAAACTCTCCCTCATCAATGTTAAAAGCGTTCTCCTTGGTCCTCAAATTTGCTATGAATCCATATTTTACCAACAGGCCAAACAACTCAAAGAAAAGGGAGCACAGATTCTTTTAACTATCAGTAACGACTCTTGGTTTGGCCAGAATGAGCCTATTCAGCATGCCCTCTTAAACCAGGTCAACGCTCGCAGACTCCATCTTCCCCTGATTCGTGTCACAAATTCAGGACAGAGCCTGGTGACTGATCCTAACGGAAACACAATAGCTCGACCCCCCTCTCAAAAAGCCCATTTTCAGCTCATTGAAGTT
>JAGRAA010000431.1 GCA_020435185.1 Bdellovibrionales bacterium
TTAAAAGTCAGGGGTATCCAGAACCTGAAGAGCCAGAACAAGAATAAAGTTGCGAGGGTATTCCATGAGTGTAGTTCGTTTGGTTTTTTTAGGAACACCAGATATTGCTCGTCACTGTTTAGAATCTATTTTTAGAGATGAGCATTATCGAATCGTAGGTGTTGTGACCCAACCTGATCGTCCAGCAGGGCGAAACATGAAATTAAAAGCTAGCCCGGTCAAAGAGTTTGCAGAGGAAAAAAAACTACCTGTCATCACTCCGGATAATGTTAACTCTGAAGAGGTCATTGAGGTTATTAGGTCCTGGAAGGCAGAAGCTGCCGTAGTCGTGGCTTATGGCCAAATCATCAGGCATGACCTATTGAATTTATTTAAGCGCAATATTGTTAATGTGCATGCGAGCTTGTTGCCTAAATGGAGAGGAGCAGCTCCGATTCAGAGATCAATCGAAGCCGGCGAGACCCATACAGGGGTTAGTTTACAGATTATTACCCAGGGGTTAGATGCCGGAGATATTATTGGCGAAAAAAAAATAGATATTCTTCCTGATGAAAATAGCTTGGAGTTGTTAAATAGGATGAAACCTCTTGCGGCAAGTTTACTCGAGGTGGAATTTATGGATTATTTAAGAGGGAATTTAATTGCAAACCCACAAGACGAATCCTTGGTGACCATTGCTCCCAAAATTGAAAAATCAGAGGCCGAAGTTGACTGGTCTTTATCGGCGCTAAAAATTAAAAATAAAATGAGAGCGTTTGCTATGGGGCCGGGTGTTTATGGCGTTTTAAAGGGAAAAAAAATTAAATTTTTTGCAGCCGACGTCCTAGAATCTACAAGTACACAAATGCCTGGAGAAATAGTGTCTATAGAGGATACTTCTTTTGATATTCAAACAGGAGATGGACTATTTAGAGTTTTGCAGCTTCAGCCAGAAAGTAAGTCTAAAATGACGACAAAAGATTTTTTGTCTGGTCATCATCTAACAATAGGAGATTCATTTGAGTAAGTCATTTTTGGTAGCTCCCAGTATTTTGTCAGCAGATTTTGCAAACTTAGAATCGGATATAAACAAGGTTATGCGTGCTGGCGCTGATTGGATACATGTGGATGTTATGGATGGCCATTTTGTACCTAACATTACCATTGGAGCTCCGGTTGTAAAATCCATTAGAAAAATCACTCAGGCTATTTTAGATGTTCATCTCATGATTGAAAACCCAGAAAAATATGTAGATGACTTCATTCGTGCGGGAGCCGACTATTTGACCATTCATGTTGAGTCTACGGAAAATCCGGGTGAATTATTAAAATATATAAAAAGTAAAGGTGTAAAATCTGGGATTACACTGAGGCCAGTGACGGCGGTTGAAAAGATTTTGGATTTATTACCTTTTGCAGATTTGGTTTTAGTGATGACCGTCAATCCTGGTTTTGGAGGACAGAGTTTTATGTCCGACCAAGTGGATAAAATTATATGTTTAAGAAAAGAAATTGAACAGAAGTCTCTCTCTACTTTGATTGAAGTAGACGGTGGGATAAATCTTGATACGGCAAAAGAGTGCGTAGCAGCAGATGTTTTAGTGACCGGGAGTTATATCTTTGGCCACAAAAGTATTGAAGAAGCTGTTTCCAGTTTAAAGGAGATAAAATGATCGAGTTAACGGGAGAGGGAGTTGACCTTAGAAATACTTGGAGAGTGGCTAATGGGTTAGAGGGAGTCTTTCCAAAAGTTTCGTTGTCTGAAAAAGCCATCGAAAAAATTAAGTACTCTCGAGATTACATAGAAAACCGTATTCAATCTGGTGATGTGATTTATGGTGTAAATACGGGTTTTGGGGCATTTTCTGATGTTAAGATTTCAGAAGCAGATATTGTTCAATTGCAGAAAAATTTAATTCGATCTCACTCCACTGGCGTAGGGGAGCCATTCACTAAGGCTCAATCTCGGGCCATTATGTATTTAAGGGCTAATGCATTGTCGAGAGGACATAGTGGTATTCGTGTTGAGGTGATCGACAAAATTTTAGAATTTTTAAATAATGATGTGATTCCTGTCATTCCCCAACAGGGGAGTGTGGGAGCGAGCGGCGATTTGGCTCCTCTTTCTCATTTGGCTTTAGCCTTAATCGGAGAGGGTGAGGTTTGGGATACAGAAGGTAAAAATAAACTAGATGTAGAAGGGGTTTTGAAACAAAAAAACATTGAGCCGTTGGTTTTAAAAAGCAAAGAGGGTCTTTCCCTTATTAACGGTTGCCAAGTGATGACCGCCGTTGGTCTTTTAAATATCTATAGATCCATTCGATTAGCATTGATGATGGATTTAGCGGGAGCTATGACCTTAGAGGCACTAAAGGGAGCTCGTTCTGCCTTTGATCCATTGATTTCGGCAACTCGCGCTCATCCTGGTGAGGCAATGACGGCAAGAAATATGCTCAAACTACTTGGACCTTCAAGCGGTATAGCAGACAGTCATTTAACCTGTGGGCGAGTTCAAGATGCCTATTCGTTGAGATGTATCCCTGCGGTTCATGGTGCGGCAAAAGATGCCTTGAGGCACGGATTAAAGGTTTTAGAAGTAGAAGCTAATTCGAGTACGGATAATCCCTTGGTATTTGCCGATGAAAATAAAGTTTTGTCTTGTGGGAATTTTCATGGAGAACCAGTGGCTTTTGTTTTAGATTATCTTTGTATAGCCATGAGTGGTATGACCAGCATTTCGGAGTGTCGCATAGAAAAGTTGATTAATCCGAATATGAGTGGTTTACCGGCCTTTTTAGCAAAAGAAGGCGGGCTAAATAGCGGGATGATGATTGTTCAAGTCGCAGCAGCAAGTTTGGTTAGCGAGAATAAAATATTGTCTCATCCTGCTTCGGTAGATAGTATTCCCACATCTGCGGACAAAGAAGATCATGTTAGTATGGGAACCATCGCCTCTAGAAAATTAGGTTCTATCATTAATAATGCTGAAAACGTGGTGGCAATGGAGTTTTTATGTGCGGCTCAAGCCTTAGATTTTTTAAAGCCTTTGGAGCCATCAGCTGCGGTTAAATCTTGTTATGATGTGATTCGATCAAGAGTGAGTTTTGCAGAGCAAGATCGTGTTTTTTATAAAGACATCGAAGAAATTAAAAAAATGATTGAAAATCATAGTTTGTTAAACAGTATCAACCAAACTGTAGGGGAATTAGAATGGTAAGAGATATAAAAGCGCCAACAGGAACACAGCTTCAATGTAAAGGTTGGTTACAAGAAGCTGCCTTTCGAATGATTCAAAATAATTTAGATCGAGAAGTGGCTGAAAATCCTGACGAGTTAATTGTTTATGGCGGACGAGGGAAGGCTGCTCGTAATTGGGAGTGCTATGATAAGATATTAGAGGCCCTTAAAAATCTTGAAAATGATGAAACCCTTCTCGTCCAATCTGGAAAACCGGTTGCAGTAGTTAAAACTCATGAAGATGCTCCGCGAGTGTTAATTGCAAATTCAAATTTAGTAGGAAAATGGGCCAACTGGAAACATTTTGATGAACTCGATAAAAAAGGGCTTATGATGTATGGTCAAATGACGGCAGGCTCTTGGATTTATATTGGCTCTCAAGGAATTATTCAGGGGACCTATGAGACCTTTGCCGCTGTGGGAAAAAAGCATTTCAACGGAACTTTATCTGGAAGAACAATTTTGACAGCTGGTCTGGGAGGAATGGGAGGAGCTCAGCCTCTTGCCGGAGTTTTTGCAGGAGCTAATGTCTTAGCCGTTGAGGTGGATCCTGAGAGAATTAAGAAAAGATTAGAGACTGGCTATGTAGACGAAGTGGCTGAAGATTTGGACGACGCTCTTACGAGAATCCAAAAGTATCGACAATCAAGAGAAGCCAAATCAGTGGCCGTATTGGGGAATATGTCTGAGGTGATTCATGAACTTCTTAAAAAAGATTTTATTCCAGATATACTCACTGATCAGACTTCGGCACATGATCCACTAACAGGTTATATACCGAAAGGCATGAGTCTTTCTGAAGCCGCTCTTATGAGAGAAAAAGATCCTGGTCAGTTAGTTCAACTGGCTAAGCAGAGTATGGCGATTCATGTTCAAGGCATGTTGGAAATGCAAAGACGAGGTGCTGTGACCTTTGATTATGGCAATAACATTCGAGCGGAGGCTTTTGGAGAAGGGGTAACCAATGCCTTTGACTTTCCGGGGTTTGTTCCGGCCTATGTTCGCGGTCTATTTTGCAAGGGGAGTGGTCCTTTTCGTTGGGTGGCTTTGTCTGGAGATCCTGAAGATATTAAAAAAACAGATGACGCTTTAAGAGAACTGTTCCCCCATAAAAAGGATCTCATGCGATGGTTAGATATGGCTGAGGAGCGTATTCAGTTTCAAGGTTTGCCTGCAAGAATTTGCTGGCTGGAGTATGGAGAGAGAGCAAAGGCCGGATTGAAATTTAATGAAATGGTAAAGTCGGGAGAGCTAAAGGCGCCCGTCGTTATAGGCAGAGACCATTTAGATAGTGGGTCGGTGGCTTCGCCAAACAGGGAAACCGAAAGTATGAAAGATGGATCTGACGCTGTAGCAGACTGGCCCATTTTAAATGCGCTTACAAATACGGCTTGTGGGGCCACATGGGTAAGTTTTCATCATGGAGGAGGCGTAGGAATGGGATACAGTTTACATGCAGGTCAGGTGATTGTTTGTGATGGAACCGAAGCTGCGAGCAAAAGGTTAGAAAGAGTTTTAACAGCAGATCCTTTGATGGGAGTCGTTCGTCATTTCGATGCAGGGTATGAAGAAGCGCGTGATGTGGCTATAGAAAGAAATGTGCCTGCCGTATGGTTAGAAAAATAAAACTTTTAAGAGCTATTCTTATTTTGTTTGCAGGAATAGCTCTAGTTCTATTTATTTGTAATGCCTATGTGGTATCTTACTTAAGCTGTGGCGATCCTCCCCAAATTCCTTATCAGGCCATTTTGTATTTTTCTTTTGATAGTTCCTATTCAAAGCAATTAGAAGATGTTTCTCAATACAGATTGGATCAAGTTCTAGAGAGGTATCATGCTCAACCAGAGGTTCGAGCAATAATCGTGAACGGTCATAAAGAGAGCCCAGGTTCTGCACTACGAGCAAAAGATTATCTTGTATCTCATGGAATCCCCGAGGATAAGATTTATAGTGAAAACCTATCCAGCAATACTTGGGAGAACATTAGCTTTGCCATCCCTATCTTAGATCAACTTGAAGTGAACGCTGTAATGGTTGTTTCCTCTCCCTACCATATCAGCAGAATAGTAAAATACTTTGAAAGACAAAATGCAACGACCATACTGACGTGGTCTTCTTATAAGGACTCCTTAGATAATCGAAATTTGAAAAAAAAATTCGCACAAATATTTCATGAGTTATTAAGTATTCCTAGAGATTTTTTATTGTATGATCAACC
>JAGRAA010000432.1 GCA_020435185.1 Bdellovibrionales bacterium
GAATGATGACCATAAACACCATAATCGCTCCATGGAGAGTCATTACCTGATTATAGGTCGATGCTTCCATTATCGTTTTTCCTGGGGCAAATAACTCTGCCCTAATAAGCATGGCGAATATTCCGCCAAACAAGAAAAACAACATTACCGTGATCATATACATGACTCCGATACGTTTATGATCAAGGGTGGTTAGCCATGACCATAGGCCATCTTTTTCATTTAAATAGTTTTTTCCCGCTGACATGATTTGTCTCTCCCTTATTTTAAGGTCTTAATATATTCAATGACACCACGAATTTCATTATCTGCAATTTGACCAGCAAATGTGGGCATAACTCCAGCCGGAAACCCTTGGACCACTTTTGAATTAGGCTTCAACACTGACTCTCGAATATAGTTTTCGTCGGCAGTGGTTGAGCTTCCATCTGCAAAAGATCTGCTTTTTCCGAATAATCCAAAAAAGCCGGGTCCAACCTTTTTTTCGGTTGTAATATTGTGACAAGCAGTACATTTGCCATCAAAAACTTTTTTACCCACTTCAACCAAACTTAAACCCTTATAAGGATCATTAGCCAACCACTCTTCAAACTTCTCTTTTTCTACCACCTTAACTTTTGCTAACATGGCTGAGTGTCCTGTCCCGCAATACTCAGTACAAAAGATTTGAAAATCTCCAATTTTATCTGCATTAAACCACAAAGAAGTATACCTTCCTGGAACCACATCCTGTTTAATTCGAAAAGCAGGAATATAAAAGCTATGAATAACATCTTTAGAAGTCATAATAAGTTTAATGTCTGTATTTACAGGAACCACAAATTCTGCGTCGGTTTTCTTTCCGCTTTTGTAATCAAAGGTCCAATTCCATTTCTGACCAGTCACATGAATTTCAAAAGCGCCTTTAGGTGCATTTCTCATTTCATGATAAACTTTCCATCCCCATCCAAACATAATTAAAAAGAAGACGAAAGGAATAAAACTCCATAAAAATTCTAATGTATTGTTGTGAGTAATATAGGCCGTAGTATCGTTGTCAGATCTTCTTTTGTATTTCAAAGCAAAATAAATCATTCCTGCAACAACCATCACACTGGCTATGAGCGAAGCCCAAAGAATAAAACTATAAAGTGAATCCCATTGCCGAGCAATGTGGGTTCCTTCTGGCGGCGCAAAAGTATCCGCATAAGCCACAGATAGAGTTAATCTAAGTAATGCATCCATCATTTAAGAGCTCCCTTTTCTTTTCGACTTCTTATCCATACAGGCACCAAAAATAATGTCATCACAATCACTGCGACGGTAGCGCCTGCTTTCATAAGGTTTATTGCATAAAGTGTATATTTATTTTTCTTTGGATCAAATTGAAAACAATAAAAAATGAGCCGATCAACAACATTTCCAATTTTGCCATCAGAAGCATCCATCAATGAAAATTTTAAATCCTTATTATTGTATTCAATGCCATAAAGATATCGTGAAATTTTACCCGCTGGAGAAATTAAATAGGCTGCCGCCGCATGAGCA
>JAGRAA010000433.1 GCA_020435185.1 Bdellovibrionales bacterium
TATTTTATAAAAATCAACACATAATAACATATGGAAATTATTTAGTATTTCTTTTCTTGTCAGGCTGTCACATTTTGAGTCTTTTTCAATGGTTAAGTTAGCCATAGATAAATGCCTATTTTTAGTGCATAAAAGGATGTTCAAGATTTTATTAACGGTTGTGGGGATTTTTTGTGAGTGAACTCATTTCTTTAAAGTTTTATCGTAAATCCAACCTCATGCTTTTGGCATTGTTGTGGTTAGCCCCTCCCAGTTTACAGGGAGCTTCGACAGATGATCCGTTTGACCAAAATCAACTTTACAAGGAGGGAGATCTTTCTCCAGGGTTGCATCAGGATTCATCTAAACATGCGATGAGAGTAGATTTTACTTGTGAGCGCAATGAAGTTTTTTTGCAAAACGAAGGATTGGCGTTGGGTCCATCGACCACCTGTGAAGAAAGCTTGGTTTATTCCTCTAGAGAAAAGCATAAAGAGAATCTTATGGTTTCTGTTGAGAAAAGCAGGACTAGTAATACCGAAGATATTGAAGACACCTTTGGTTTCTCTAGTGAGTCGGTAAAGTTTGTTGTACGTTCGCAAGTCTTTGAATGGTTAAAGACAACGATCATGCATTATGAGGCGGAATCCGACAACGATAAGCCTTATCGATTTAATGCTGGGTATGCGCAGTTGTCACGCTCTCCTCTTCAATTGACCTATGGCTATGAAGAAGATGAATCTTCTAGAATGAATATTCTTTATGGAAACCATTCTATTGGCCAAGGATCATCTTCTGTTGATCTAGTGGCTTATGGTGGATTGGTTTCTCTTGAGAGAGAGTTCTCTAGGCAGAATATAGATCGCCAAGATAACAAAGTGATGGGTGCTCTTCAGATTAATTTGAAAGAGGAGGATCTCTCTCTCATTGTAGGGGGAGCAAAAGAACTTGGAGGACCAGTTTCACATATGATTGGGGTGCATGGATCACTATGGGGGGATAAGAAAAACGAAATGCTCACCATCTGTAGAGTCAGAAAAAGCTTAGATGTTCACAAAAAAGAAAGAAAGACCGAGTTTTGTATGGTTCAAATATCATTGGGAGATGAACGTCTCACTGGCAGAGGGCGTTATGTGAAGCTCTTGGGAACTTTCTTTCCAGGCTTGGGGAAAAGCACTAAAATTGTTAACGGAAGTTCTTTGAGCGATAATCCTTCAGCTAATTCTATTGAATCTCCTTTAGCGCTACCAAGATGGCAATTTGTTGCGACAAAAACAAAAATAGAAGTTTTAGACGGGGTAGATTTAAAAGTAGAATCAGTAGAGTTAGTGAGAAGTTTTGATTATAGTTCGGCAAATATTCATAAGCCTTATGTGTCCATAGACTACGGGTCCAATAATAATCTCTATTTTGATCAAAGCGTTTTTTCTGTAAGGGCGGACAAACCGCAAGAAGAAGTGGGATTGAGTTTTGGATGGGGAATGGGTGAGTCCAATCGTTCTTGGGATACACAAGTTCGCGTAGGATGGGATGTCCATCAAGATAAACCCAGTGTCTTTCTTTCTATCTCTAAGCCATTTTATCCTTAAAAACGAACTAAGTGTTACTCTTGGTGATTGTGGTTGAGAATATCTTTAGTTTTCTCATCGATCACTCGTTGGATCACTTTATGAGCCTTTATTATTTTTTTCATAAAAGAGGCCTCGTGTTTAATAAAATGGAAGTTTGGATGTTGAACCCAGATTTCTTTTAACTGTTTGTCGAGACCTACGGCTTGGGATAAAGATTCATTTCTTGTAGGGTTTCCTCCTTCAATAGAGATATCACCCACGGCAGCGGTTTCAAAAAAAATGACGGCGTCATAGCGCTGGATTTCAGTTTCGCAAGAGGTTTGATTTTCTTTAAAAAAATCTTCAGGTCCATCAGGCCAGTAGATGGCACTATCTAAGGTGCCTCTGTCGCAAAGTAAAACTCTATGAGGATAACGGGCCGCTTGAACGCATTCTAAATTTTTTTGAACATGGTAGATGGCTTTTTGCGTAGCTCGCACGGCAAAGGGTTCTGAGCAACGTGGAAATCCTCCAGAAAAAAGCATAGTCGCCGCCTCAGGAACCACAACAATGATCTCGCCGAGCTCTCTTCTCAAGAGGTTTGCGGCGGTAGTCTTTCCTGCTCCGGGTCCTCCGGTTAAAGCAATTCGTATCGGCTTTGATTCGGTCACTAAAACTCCTATTGAATGGTTTCAAGTAACTGTTTAAACGAGCTGGGGTCTTGAAAATTCACAACTGTGGGTTTTAATTGTGCCGTCCATGATCCATTAGAGCAATAAAATTCTCCATTGGTAATTATTTTTGACCCAAACATCTTGGATTGAGTTTGTACGGTTTGTTGATCGTTGGCTGCATGGACTGTTATAGAATATCCATCCACGTCATAGGTCATTGAATTACACATCACGCTTTTGTTCACCGGAGCTTCATCTTTTTCTTTTGATAGAGATTCTTCTTTAAGAGGCTCAGCATGTTGGCAAAATCCATTAAGGTAGATGCCATTTTGGTATTCACAAGTTGTTTTTTCGATGGATTCTCTAGGAGTAAAGGCTTGGCTTGCTAAGTTTTGCAGTAAATTGGGGCGGATGACTTTTACATAATGTAATCCCTCTTTAACAGAGGTGTCTGATCCACTGTATTTTAATTTTATCACCACTTCGATAGTAGGGTTCATACATGCTTCGGTTTGTTCACAGAGAGGTCTCCAATAGGCTAGAAACCGAATGGGGCATTGATCAGAAGGAGTAGTTTCGCTAAAGCCTCGACAAGGAAGTCCTTGTTGGGTAAATCCAGAAAGCTCTTTGAGTCCAGGAGGTTCATTCTCTAGAAAGATTTCGTCCGCAGAATTGACAATCACTTGAATGGGAATAAGTTCTCCATCATTAAAATGAACCTGATGGCAGTCTACGGTTGTCTGTAAACAAGCTAAGCTTTGTGCGTTTTGATCATGAAATACTGTTTTTTTCCATGAGTTTTGGTCTCTAATTAAGTTTACAAGATCTTGCTTTAAATTATGCAATGTAAACCCTAGTTGGGTTCTACTTTTACTTTTTGTAAGACTTTGCATAAAGGCGGC
>JAGRAA010000012.1 GCA_020435185.1 Bdellovibrionales bacterium
ATTGATCCGATGGATTTCTTAGGTATAATTAAGTCTAAACAATTTTAAGGGGTTGGTTGTGAAATTACGTGTTCTTGTTGTCCTTCTATTATTTTTATCCGGAGTGTGGATCTTATCCTGTCAATCCAAGTCTAAACTTGAGCAAAATTCTTCTTGGTCGGGAGAAATGCAGTCCATGGCTAAAGAGGTTTATGATTTGCTTCCTTTTGTTTATAGTCCAGCAAAATTTAAGCAAAACGAAAACCACGAGGAAATTGCAAAAAAAATTGAAGCTCTTGAAAAAACAATTCATCAACTTCCTGAAAAAACCGGCGAACAAATGTTGGGCGAGGATCATATTGTGGGATTCACTTTAAAAAACCTAAAAGACGACGTTGAAAGATCGTTGGTTATTTTTAATGAAGGAAATAAAGAGTATGCGAGAACGGTATTGAGAAACTCACTCAACTATTGCTTTCGTTGCCATACGAGAACAAATTATGGACCTGAATTTAAAAGATGGGGTTTTGATGTGAATAAAATGGCTATATCACCCACGTCAAAAGCTCGTTTGTTAGTCGTTACTCGTCAGTACGAAGCTGCTCAAAAAACTCTAGAGGACTATTTGACAACAAAGACTGGTTTTTACAATAAACCTTTCGAACAGGAAAATGCCTTGGATTACTACCTTTCATTGATGGTAAGGGTGCAACAAAATCCAACTCAGGCTATGGCTGTATTCAAGCAGGTGAAGGATAATCCCAATATTCCGGTTTACTTAAAAGAAAGTGTGGCTTACTGGATGAAGTCTTTGAAGTCTTGGATGGCAGAAAAGAAAAAAGTGATTAGTTTCACAGAGGCAAAAAAACTTATTAAAAAAGCAAGATCTATTAGTCAGTGGCAAAGCTTAGATAGTGCTAATGTAGAGTATCTGAGAGCCTCTTCGATGATTCATGACCTGTTGATTAAAGAGAAAGATCCTAAAAACAGAGCAGAAATGTTTATGTATTTAGGGGATAGTTACGATGTTTTATCTAAAAATGGATATTGGGAGCTTCCAGAACTTTATTATGAGTCTTGTATCAAAGAAAATCCAGGGAGAAATTCCATTTCTAGAAAATGCTTTTTAGGATATGAAAGAAATATTTTGTTGGGTTATTCAGGGAGCATAGGCGTACTTGTTCCTGCGGTAGAAAAAGAAAAGCTTCTCAAGTTAAAGAAGCTTGCGGGTTTGGCCCAGTAAATCGTTTGATTTGTGACGAAAATTCTTCACCACTACCGATGGCGATGAGTCGATCGCCATCGAGAATAGTTTCATTTTCTTTGGGGCCATATATAATATTCTGTCCAGGACGTCTTAAGCCTACGATATAGACTCCACAGTCGGAGGAGTTGATTTCTCTAATTTTTTTATTTTCCAGTTGATGTCCGGAGTTTATGAGTATATCGGCCATTTGTAGTTCAATCGTGTTATCATCTGCAATAATCTCCAAGAAATCATCTATTGCTGGATTTAAAATAGATTGAGCGATTTTATGGCTGGCATAGGTATAAGGAGAAATGATCTTATGAGCACCTGCTTTAGTAAGCTTAGGTCTTGTGGATTCATTGGTAATTCGTGATATAATATGAATATCAGGATTCAGAGATTTAGCAGACAGGGTGATGAAAACATTTTCTGCATCACTCCCGACCACGGCAACGAGATTTTTAGCAGTGAGTATTCCAGCCTTTTCTAAAAGGTGATCTTCAGAAGCGGTTCCTATAAGATAAGGAATGTTTCGATCGCTGAGTTGTTGAGCAAGAAGTTCGTCTATTTCTAAGACGACGACGGCTTGTTTTTTCTTGATTAAAATTTCAACAATTTGCTGTCCAACTTTTCCGTATCCACACACTATGGTGTGGTCGTGCATTTTGTTGATTGAGTTGAGCATGGCTTTTCTCCTGTAAATTCTATCCAGTTTAAAATCTAAAACATATTGAAAGAGAGTGGACAGTATGTATGCAATATTACCGACGCCTAAAACTATGTAAATAATTGTAAAAATTTGTCCGTTTTCGCTTAAGGGGTGAACTTCTTTAAAGCCGATCGTGGTTAACGTAATGACCGTCATATAAAGAGAGTCGAGAATTGACCATCCTTCAATTTTTGAATATCCAAAAGTTCCTACTAGAGTAATAAAGCAAAGAATTAAAAATAGTTTTAAAATTTTATGGCCTTGCATTTAAAACTCAATGGCTTCTACTGCTTTTTTGAAGGTTCCTTTAAGGCTATCTTCTGAATAGTCAAATCGGCGTTTAAACCCCTCTCTTCCTAATAAATATCGGTCTTCAAATAAAAACCTTACATAGTCGTGGGCTACAATAAATACAGCAGCTAGAGGAGATATTTGTGAGTGACGCAATCCTCTTGGAAAGCCGCTTCCGTCAGGTCGCTCATGGTGCTGCATGATGATAACATCAACATCCGGAGGGACTTCAGCGATATCTTTGAGCATTTCTGAGGCGAGATAAGGATGACTTCTATAGCGTTTTTCTGTTTCTCCACCAAAATCTGGCTTTGTATTTAAAATATGATCAACGCCGTCGAATTCAGAAAATTCAGGTTGATCGAGAGCGATATCATGAAAATAAGCCGCTAATGTCAGTTTTTTAAATGTCGTATCTGAAGGCCAATGGAGAGCAAGTGCTAATGCACATGAGACATGTGCTGTGGCGATGGCATGAGCTGAAAAATAGGATCCTTGGTATTGATCAAGGGTACTCATAAAGTTTTTCAGTTTTGGACTTTTACCAATGGATCTAAGAGTGAGTCGGACACCTTCTTCGGCTAGTTTTTTTACTTCAGGAGTAAAGCCCACTAATTTTTGCATTTCAGCAATGGATTCATGCACAGAGGCACTGAGTAGGGCTTGGTCTTCGCTAGAAAGATGATCAGAGTTTAAAATGTTTTCGAGCATATTTTGAAAATGTCCAATGAATTCATTCATGTCGTCTTTTTTAATATAGAGATAATTGACCTTTTTGCTTTCGAGGTACCTTTTTGCATCGTCAGGTTTAAACTCTCTTCCTTTTCGAAACATTTTGACGAATTTGATTTTCGAAAGTCGAATATAAATATCCGCTTTAAGGGGGACAACTTTTAAGAGTAGTTCTGTAGCAATTCTAAAGAACTCGGTATTGTCTTTTTCGGGAACAATGACTTCGTTCTCTATGGCGTCTACGACCACGTCAGCAATTTGTTCTACGCTATAGATGGAATCAACACGCTCTAGGAGGCGAATATCGGGGAAGGAGTCTGGATCCACTACCTCACCCGGTCCGACAAGGATATAAGGTATGGCGACATTGACGGTGAGCAAATATTTAAGAAGCTTATTCGTATCCTCATAGTCTTGACATATAAAGACATCTATGGGGACATCTTCGAGTAAAAAATCTACAACATCATGAAAACTTTCGACCCAGGTGATTTGTGCTGGAATCATGCCCTCTAGATTAAAGGTGAGCATGTCGGAATTTATGTCTTTTTTGTGCAACAAAAGGGCTCTCATTATGCGTTCCATTATAATAAATAAAGAGAGTTAAAGACAATAAAATAAAATCTTGCAATAATAGATAATTATTGAGGAAAATAGTACTTAAGGCTAGAAGCTATTGCCGGAGGATATATTTCATGACGAAAGTGACATCGAATGAAAAATCTAAAATACTTGTTGTTGATGACGAAGTAGATATTCAAGAAATCATCAAAGATTTATTTGAGGTCTTTGGTTTTGATGTAACAACCGCGAGTTCTGGAAACGAAGCTCAAGCTATTTTAGAGAACGACTCTTTTGATGTGATTATTTCTGATGTAAGAATGCCGGATGGATCAGGGATTGATCTTTTAAAATGGGTAAGAAATAGAAGCCTTTCAGAGCCCAAATTCTTTTTTATCACGGGCTATTCTGATCATACGATACCAGAAGTTCTTGATCTGGGAGCTGAAGGTTTATTTGCTAAACCATTCGAAGCCTCTGAGATGAGAGAAAATATTAAAAAAGCTTTTTTAACTCAAAAAGAACGATGGACTAACTTAAATCCCCCTGTTGCAGATAAAGCCCTAAAAAAGTCTTATTCTAATTTAGAGAAAGTTAAAGAAAACGGAGAGTTTAACTATGGTAGAGGAGGCTTTTTTATTAAAGAAGATCCCAAGAACTTTGCCATTGGTGATCTGGTGGATGTAGAATTAGATTTTTCTGATCAAGGGTCTTTTCCTCATTTTAAAGGGCTCGTAGAAGTGATATGGGTTCGACCTCCAGGAAACAGCCAAGATTTAAGTGAAGGTATTGGCGTAGAGATCAGATCTGTGGATAGAGGCGTAGTAAAAGACTATCTTCAATGGGTTGAAACTCATCCCGTAAAATCATATATTCCTATCGCTTAAAAAGGATTGGTCATGCATAAGTTGTTATTTATTTTTTTTCTTTTATATTCTTCGATAGGATGGACGCAGGAATATATCGATGAAATCCGAACAGGAAGAAGCACAGAGAGTAGTGGGGCAGCGGCCAGGCAAGAAATAATTGATAAGGTAATTGAAGAAGTCTCTTTAGAATATACTAAAAATTATGTTGGTGAAAGTAAGGCCAATAGAAATATAACTGTTATTAAAAATAAGATTATAGGTCAATCTGGTAAGTATATTTCTTATATTAAGGGAGAAAATCTTAGACGAGAAGGCAGTGAGTTCGTCATGGATGTGGCTTTGAGAATATCGTTAAAAGATTTAAAAGATATTCTATTGGCAAAAGGTTTACTCTACCAATTGGACGGTCCTCCAAAAATATTATTGATGGTTCAGTTTTTAGACCAAGTGAATCTTAAAAGCTTTGCCTGGTGGTCAAGCGATGAGGATGGTTACTTAAAAAATGAAATGAAAGACATCAACTCCATATTTTTCGAGAAATTAAAAGATAAAGGGTTTTATAGTTTTTCCCCCATTAAACGAAAATTTTACCATTCTCTTCCTGAGGTGTATCGAAAAGAAGAAGTGCTTCCAGAGGACATTTTGTTTGTTGGAGACTATTTTAAGGCACAGGTAGCGATACATGGACAAATTAAAGTAAGCAAAAGTTTAGAAGTAGATCGTTATACTGTAAGTTTCGAAGCAAAGGCCTTGCAGACGGTCAACGGAAGAAATATTGCAAAAATTTCTAGGAGTTTTTTAACGAATCGCGGAAGCTTTCAGTCCGTCGTTTCAGAGTCCATAGAAAAACGCTTTCCGGAAGTTGCTGATGATTTTACAGCCCAGCTGTATCAAGCGTGGGAAAGAGGAGTATTTGGGTCTGATTTGCTGAAGCTTTCTTTGAAAGGCAATTTTGACTATAATCAATACAAAACCATTAAAGAGTCTTTGCAAAAGGTAAATCTGATAAAGGCTTTTCATGAAAGGTCGTTTACTCCAAGTGGCATAGTGTTTGAGTTGAATGCTAGCGCCAATATTAAACAAATTGGCCAGGCTCTTATAAATTTAAAGCAAAATTCTGTACAATATACGGTAGATAGTTACGGCCCTAAGTCTGTTGTTGTTAAGGCTAAGGTGTTGTAAGCAACATAAATTGGATGATTCCCTTTTTTTCCTTAATAAAAATAACTAAAATAAGTTATGCGTATTGTTTTATCTATAATGATTCTTATGTTGTCTGCCTGTGGTTTAACTGAACGAAGGTCTTCTCAAAAAATTGGTCCAGAGGTGAAGGATGTTTCTTATTATGCGCGTTCAGAGTCAATAGGCATACGTAAGAGAATTCTTGTTCTTCCTTTTTTAGATGCAAATGTAAAGAGATCAGAACAAGTTAAGGAAGTCGCTCGCAGAGTTGTCGTTAAAGAGCTACTCAATCTTCGTCGTTTCGTAGTGGTTAAAACAAGTGATTTGCCAGGTGATATTAATACTTATGTCAACGAAGATAAGGAATACAATTTTGAAAAATTAAATCGCCTAGCAAATGCCATGGGAATCAGCGCTATCGTTCAAGGAAAAATTTTAGAGATTAAAGCGGAGCGATTAGGAGATCAGGTAGGGTTGTTTAGAAAGGTGAGAGCACGGATAAACACAAAAATTGAAATTTCAGTAATGAATACAAAAAATTCAAGAAAGATTTTAAGTGAAATTCGTTCGGCTACGGTGGAGTCGGATTCTACAAGAGTGGCAGAATATTCTTTCAGCGATCGGTTTTTAGAGGAAGACCCTCAGTTGATCCAGCTTTCGGTGGTAAAGGCTTTTCGAAGCGGAGTGGTTAATGTGGCTCAAGCCATAGAGAAAATCAATTGGGAAGGGCGTGTTGCCATGGTTTCGGGGGATCGGATTTATGTCAATGCAGGACGAGTTTCGGGGATACAGGTTGGCGACATCCTTAAAATTACAGAAGAAGGAACTGAGGTCTATGACCCTGATAAAGGGACATTTTTGGGACGGGCTCCTGGACGGATGAAGGGCACTGTGGAGGTTATTAGCTACTTTGGCAAAGATGGAAGCATTGCTGTCATCCATTCTGGATCTGGTTTTAGTGAAAACGATAAAGTAGAGCTTTATTGAGTGTTTATTCTTGACCCGAAAATCCATTTAGAGGTAAAAAATCCATTCCTTATTGGGATATAGCTCAGTTGGTTAGAGTGCCACGTTGACATCGTGGAGGTCACTGGTTCGAGTCCAG
>JAGRAA010000434.1 GCA_020435185.1 Bdellovibrionales bacterium
ACAGGATAAGATCCACACTCCGGATAAAAATAATAGAAGGACAACAAGAACACGTAATTTCACAACCAACCCCTTAAAATTGTTTAAATTTAATTATACCTAAGAAATCCAACGGATCAATCATTGAAAGGTAATATCAAGAGCAAAATCTTTTTGATCTTTGATAAAGACCTCACCAGATTGTGATTGCTCAAACTGCACCTGATTAAGCTTTATGGAATGAGGTAAAGAGTAGCAATCGTATAAACCAGAATTAAGAGAAAAAATTTGGGTAAGAATAGTTTTCTTTGAAGTAAAAGCCTGAGTTACTGAGTCAATTCTCCATGACACCCCAGTAACCTTTACCAAACCGGCAGAAAATTCTACAACCGCACCGATAAAAAATTCTTTTTTTTGATTTTCCCCTATCGGTCGACTTGCTATTAAAACCTTGTCATTTATTTGAAGCATCATGAAAATAGTGTCTCCAATTCCGTCCAATGGGTCAATAATTACGAATTTCACGCGATTCTGACCAAAATAATCCTTGACGCGCACCTTAAAATCATTAGATTCACCCCATGGAAAAAATGGAACTTTTAGCCCCCGCTGGCTCACTAGAAAAACTTAAATTCGCATATGCCTATGGGGCTGACGCAGCCTACGCCGGCGTCCCCTTTTTCAGCTTAAGAGCACGAGAGAATGATTTCAATATAGAGAAGCTTAAAGAGGCCACTGAATTAAGAACTCGACTTGGCAAAAAACTATTTCTTACGCTTAATATCTTTGCTCGAAATAGAAAAATAAAGCCCTTCAAAGAACAAATTGGAGAGATCGCCGCCTTAAAACCTGACGCCTTTATAATGAGTGATCCAGGACTCATTGCCATGGTCAAAGAAGCTCACCCTGAAATACCCATCCACCTTTCGGTTCAAGCCAATTGTATGAATTGGCAGGCTGTTAAATTTTGGCATCAATCTGTTGGCGTCAGCAGAATTATTCTTAGTAGAGAATTAAACCTCAATGAAATCACCGAAATAAAAAATCATGTTCCCGATGTTGAACTTGAGGCTTTTGTTCATGGAGCAATATGCATAGCCTATTCTGGACGATGCCTGATGTCTTCTTATTTTAGCTACAGAGATGCCAACCAAGGCGTTTGTGACAATAGTTGTAGAGAAAAATTTAAAGTTTATGAAACACCTAAACAAGACAAAGATTATTTCATAGAAGACCTTCGTAATAAAGGCGAATTTTACCAAATCTCTGAAGATGAAAATGGAACCTACTTAATGAATGCCAAAGATCTCAACGTCATTGAGCACCTCGATAAAATAAGAGAGTCCGGAGTATGTTCTCTTAAAATAGAAGGAAGAACAAAGTCTATTTATTATCTTTCTTTGGTTTCAAAGGCCTACCGAAAAGCACTCGATGATCTTTATGCAGGCAAACCTTTTGACCCCAAAATTCACGATGAACTCGCTAAGATTTCAAATCGAGGCTATCATACGGGTTTTATGATTCAAGATCCTGATCAAAACTCACAAAATTACGATACTGGAATTTCTCGCTACTACAGCCAAAGATTTGCGGGAGTTGTTAGAGAAGATGAGAATAATTTAAAAGATTGTTTAGCCATCGAAGTGAGAAATAAAGTACAAAAAGGCCAAACCTTTGAAGTCATCACACCCGATGGAACCGAGCACTTTGTAATAGACGACATCTATAATGAAAAAGGTGAGCTCACAGATGTTGCCCACGGCGGTACTGGTATTAAATATTTTAAATCTCCCATTCAAGCACCTCCTTACTCCATTGTGAGCCTAGTAGAAGATCATCAGGCTTCTTTGAGAAATTGAAATCTGAGTTAAGGTGTTCATGAAAGATTTAAAATATTTAAGATCTGAAATCGATGAGGTAGATAGCCAGTTAAAAGACCTCCTCATTCGACGCTATGAAATTTTACAAGCTATTCGTGATACAAAAAAAAGAAATCAACTTGAGCCTCATGACCCTTTAAGAGAAAAACAAGTTTTAAAAAATTTCGCGCTCGAAGAAAATCAAGATCAAAATGATTATTTAAACTCCATCGCTAAAGTCATTCATCAATCTAGTTTAGTTGTCGTAAGCAAAACCAACTAACTGGCTTTCTTCTTGATCTGGCCTTTTTGCCCAATCAACATATTGAGATATCGTAAAGGACACACTCCAATGTTTATTTAATTGTCTTTTTAGAATAGTTTTAATTAACCCGTCCATTTGAGTCATAAGAACCTTAAAGTCCCATTTTTCAATGATTCTTTGTTTTTTTATAGTATAGGTTAAATTTCCCGCTTCCGCGTTGAAAACGTCTACAAAAATATAAAATTGAGCATAATGAGGTTCAAAAGAAACTATGACCCTTCCACCAGCCAAAGCCGCCATGATTTTAATTTTTTCATCTATACCCACATCTATTTCTCGTTGAGTGAGTCGCTTTTTAAGAAAATATACCGGTTTCAAATGATGATTCCTTTTAATGTACTCATCAAAACGATACTCCATGGAGCGACTGAGCATATAGACTCCATGTTCACGAATCGCTTCGCTTTGAATAAATGTCTGCAAATACTCAGAATTTAAACCCAGAAGAAAAGAGCCTTTCGGCACAAATTCTTTGTTTACGAAAGAAGATTCTATAGGTCCAATTTTTTCATCATAGCGATCTTGAAATTCAACCATCAGCTTTTGAGGAATCCAGTCCTCATGAAAGGTCACACTCGATCTTCTTGGAGGAACTAAATACAAGGGACCCTCTGGTAAGATATAAAACTCTTCAGAAGGAAGATACTCCACTTGGGCTACGCTCGTTAGGGCATAAAAACTGATTATAATCATGAGATTAGTGACTTTAGTAAGTTTACTTCTCAGACTCATCTTAACCTTATCAATACGCTTTCATAAAATGAGAATTGCTATCAATTTCATTGACAGAATATCAGTTCTTTATAAAAAGTAGCTCAAGAATATGAAAAATACAGACTTTGGACACACCCTATCCGACAAAAAAAAGAACGTCGTTCTTCGAATAAAAGATATTATCGGAAGTGATGTTATACGTACGAGATTATATGAATTAGGTATACTCCCCGGACAAACAATGACCATTGTTACGCAAATGCCTATGGGTGGTCCTTTTATTATCGAAATAAATCAAACTCGAATCGCTCTGCGCCCAGAGGAAATTCAATGCATACAGACTCTCTAAAAAACACGACCTCTCATATCGCCCTCGTTGGTGCGCCTAATTCCGGAAAAACTACCCTCTATAATTGGATAACCGGCTCCAATCAAAAAACCGTCAATTATGCCGGCT
>JAGRAA010000435.1 GCA_020435185.1 Bdellovibrionales bacterium
TTAAATGCTTTTTTTGTGGAACCCAAACCACTTCTTTGATAAATGAACTCAAACCATTTAAAAAATTAAATTTACAGACTTCTGTGTATGCCTTTTTGGCATTTTCAGTTATCACTATAGCGCCGTGAATATTGAGGGTTTTTAACTGATCTGCCCCACTCTCGAACTCTCCAGATTTAACCTCGATATAAACTTTACGCTCTTGCTTTAATTGATCAAAAAGCTTTTTGTTCGCTCTCCAAGGTACCGGCTCAAGAACCTTACCTTTAAACCTTAAATCGGAATCTTTTAGTTCGGCCCAACAAAGAGGATCTATAATGCTCACCAGCATACAAGCGAGAATAACCCTTCTCCACAGGCATCTCTTGACATATATGCTCGGCATGTAATCTTTTATTTTCATATATAACTCACTATATTAATGTGGTTTCCTGTAAGGATACAAAAATAAAATGAATATTCAAAAAGCTGATCTGCCCATGCTCGCCACATACACTAGAATTCTGGCCTCTATTCCTTTGGTGCTGTGCGTAGCCTTTGGAGCACCTTACAGCGTCTGGCCCGCGGCCGTCATTTTTATTCTGGCTTCAATAACAGATTGGCTCGATGGCTACTTAGCTAGAAAATTCAATGCTGAATCTGACATGGGAAAACTTATGGACCCTATTGCCGACAAAATTATTGTTCTCTCAGCCTTAATAATGCTTCTTTGGCTAGAAAGGGTCGATCCCTATGCCGTCATCTTATTGCTAGGACGAGATATTTACATCGGAGGAATTCGATCCGTCGCAGCCACTCAACGTATTATTATCGCGGCAAAGCCCTTCGGAAAATGGAAAACCGCCTTTCAGATGATAAGCATTCCTTGCTTACTTGTTTACCAACCCAATGAGTTTTTTAACCTACCCATAGATAAAATTGGTTACTTTACATTGTGGGTCAGCGTAGCCTTGAGTATAGTATCTGCCATTCAGTACACTCTAGGATTTTATAAGCAGAAAGCAAGTGAACCATGACTAAATTTATAAAAGCAAATATCAATGAAATAAAAAACTCCTATAGCCTACGTTTTTTTAGTTTATTTATAACTTTTATCTATATAGGACTGAGTGTTCTTTGGATGAAACAGGCACCTAGCTATTCTTTTGAATCCCATTTTTGCACCCTCTTTACGGGGCCTTGCTCTCACCTCATTGCAGTCACTGCTTCTTTATTCGATATCTCTGTCATCTTCATTTTAGTTCTCAGCTTACTCACCTTTATCTCTTTTGCTCTCATTCGATTTTGCACATTTCACTGGTTCATTTTGCTCTTTAATACCATTGTGGTTTTTTTACTTTATTCTTCAATGACTGACTTAAGTGATTTTAGTTTTTTCTTTCTTATTGTCACAAGCTTCGTATTTTTGCTTATTCCTAATAAGCTTCCGACTCTTAAATGGCTGATTGTGCTCTTTTATATACAAAGTTCTTTTTTAAATATAAATCCTTATTGGATGTCAGGCCTTGGTTTAATTGGATTAAAAAATATCGCATCTGTTGCCAAAACCGCCGAGTGGATCGCCGTACTTCACGTGATTTGGTTTGCTTTAGTGCCTCTCGGTTTACTTTTAAACAAAAATAAAATTTTTTACTCTAGTATATTTGCCCTTATCATTTCTCATATTGTTCTTTATCAAATAGGCTACTTTGCTAATTCAATTATTTTTCTAGGATTACTCTCTTTGTTTGCGCTAGATCGGGTAGAGCAACATCTAAAAAAAGTTTCTTTTCAAACCTTTCACTTCTCCTCGCCCAACAACCTGTGGACCCCTGGATTTCTTGTGCTTTATATGATTGTACAGTTTTCTTCGATGATATTTGGCCCTCATCTCAAAACCGCTCTTACACTAGCCCCCTCTCAAGAATTACTTACCTGTTCTATTGGCGCCTTTATGAAGAATGAAAAGCAGATTGAAGAGTATAAAGTTGTCACCGATGGGTTGTGTGATAAAGATAAACTTTTTAGTCAGCTTAAAATGAAATGTGATCAAGTCTCTGAGAGTCACCTTATCGTCTACTTTAACGGACAACATCACTCTATGAAGAAAGAGAAAGCTCACCTTGTACAACAAACGACAAACAATTTTTGTGATCCCGCGATCACCCCTAGCGAGAATAAGGACCATTTATGGACTCAAAAGACAGCTCAGTAGACTTTTTTGTATTCATATTTTTTATTATAATTTCAGCTTTACTCTATATATTAATTAATTTAGAGAATCCTGCTCTATTTGAATCCTCCTCTCTTGCAGACCAAATGGGCATTAATAAGTTCAGTCATTCTTTTGAGTTTAATCACTTTTCCCAGACACCTAAAAAGAACGAAGAAAATACGAAAAATATATTCTATAGACGCTACTCACCTCTCAATCAACATTCGGTAGAGGTCAACCACTCATCTTATAAACAACTGAGCCCTCTAGGGTTAATGAGTTATGACAATATAGGAAAAATCACCTTTTTCGATGACGAGGGTAAGAATATTTGGAACTACAACTCCAGCTCTCTCATCAGCCATTTCTTGGGATATTTCGACGACTCAGCTTTATTCGTCTTTAACGATCATTCTATTATGGGCCTCAAACTCACTGACGGCACTCCACTATTTAGAAAGACTATTTCTTACGCCGAAGAAAAACCAATAGTTCTAATGGATCAATTTGTTCTCTATTTGAAAACTGGCTCAGATCAATTAGAATTGACCGTTTTAGATTTGCAGGACGGACAAGAAAAAACGATTTACTCTTTTTCAAAGCAAGATTCTTTAGATGCTATCGAAGTCTCTGGAAACTTCATTTTTGCCTACAATGCCCAGCAAGTGTATGTCTTTTCCAAGAAAGACCTTACCATATTGGTAAAAATCCCCTTAACTTCACCCATCAAGAGCCTAGCTAGCTACGACAAGAAGCTTATTGTTGCATCCGAAGATAAAGCTCTCATCGAGCTCAATCTAGATAATGGAAATGAAATCTGGAGGTCAGAATCTAAGCATGAATCCGCCGGGCCATTGGCCATTGATAAACAGAATGACCGCATAGGTCTTCTTGCAACAAATGGCTACCTGCAAGTTTTTGAGCTAAGTACTGGGAAAAGTAAATGGAGATTAAATACCTTTAACGAATCCGCCTATCCATCGCTGCAAACTGTCCCTGTTGACTCGGCCAGCTTTTCTTCCTTAGAAAATAGTAAAGTTCACAGAAACCTTATTCTCGTAGCATGTGGTACGAATAAGCTTTGCGGCGTCAATCCAATTGACGGCCTGGTGGTCTCAAGAATCAAGTATGAGGATTCTCCCATATCATCTCCTCCCATTTTTGTAAAAAATGAAATCCGGTTTTTAAGCCAAGAAAACGGTCTTACTAAAATTATTCGGTTAACCTATAACTAAGTTTATACGAGGATTTATGCTTAAAGCTTGTTGCCTTATTCTTCTCATTTTACTCGCCTCTTGCACACCCAAAAAACAAAACTCAGCATCAAATATATTTAATGTCCCTCTCGCTGATGATATAAAAACATTAGATCCAGCACGCGCCTACGACTCAGTTTCACTATCTGTCGTCCCATTAGTTCATGAAAGTCTTTACCAATACAACTATTTAAAAAGACCCTTTGAACTCGAACCTTTATTAGCTCAAAACTTACCCCAAATATCTAGTGATAAAAAAACCTATACTATTAAGATTAAAAAAGGGGTTTTCTTTCATCCTCATCCTAGTTTAAAAGAGCCTCGTGAATTAAAAGCCCAAGACTTTATTTATGCTTGGAAACGAATTTGTTTACCTCAACTCTCTTCTCCTGGAACTTTTATTTTTAATGACAAAATTATTGGGTGGGATAAATATCGATCTAAAATTAAAGAGAGCTCTACGAAGGAAAACTTCGATCAACCCATTGAAGGTCTTACTGCTATAGATGACTATACTCTACAAATTAAACTGCTACACCCCTACCCCCAACTTCTCCATGCCTTAGCTATGGGATTTACAGCTCCTTTACCTCATGAGGTTCTAGACAAAGAGGGGCAGGACTACTTAATCACCCATATGGTGGGCACCGGCCCATTTGTATTAAAATCCTACATTAACGGCTCAAAGTTAACTTTAGAAAAAAATAATAATTATAGGGATGAAAAATTCCCAACCATCCCCGATGAATTTAAAAAATTCAATCTTGATGATTTAGCTGGAAAATCCATTCCTTTTTTAAATCAAATCCAGTTTCATATATATAAAGAAGCTCAGCCTCAATGGCTTAACTTTTTATCTGGTCAAATCGATATTGCCGCAGTCCCAAAAGATAATTTTGATCAAGTGATTTCTGGCGGAGAATTCTTGTCTAAAGAATTACAAGACAAAGGCATAAAGCTCTACAAATATAAACAAGCTCTAATGTATTGGCTAGAGTACAATATGCAAGATCCCGTGGTGGGTAAAAATAAAAAGTTACGAGAAGCTATATCGCACGCTATAGATTTTGACCAATTTAATAAAAAGTTTCTAAATGATCGAGGCGAATTAGTCTCCAGCTTAGTGACCTCTGGAATCGAGGGTTATGACTTAGACCCCAATAAAATCCCAAAGTTTGATCTCTCTAAAGCAAAAAAACTCCTCGCCGAAGCCGGTTTTCCAGCGGGCAAGGGACTACCGCAGATCAAGTATGACATTCGCGGAAGCGGAAGTGCTGCCAGACAAACTGCTGAATTTTTGAAAATTAGCCTTGAAAAAATAGGGATTAAACTCAAAATCATAGCCAACTCGTTCCCTGGATACTTGACCAAATCTAGAAAAGGAAATTTACAATTTTCAATGGGAGGATGGATGGCCGACTATCCAGACCCAGAAAACTTTCTACTCCTTCTCAGCAAAAAGAACTTCCCTCCTGGACCGAATTCTGCGCAGTATTACAACCCAAAATTCGAGGATATATTTCAAAAAATTGCCTATATGCACCCTTCTCAACAGAGAAAAGACCTCATCCGCCAGGCTGAATCGCTCGTTCTTGCAGACCATCCTCGATCGATGTCCTATCAGCTTAAAAGTTATGCACTTTACTATGAAAAAGTTAGGGCTTACTTTCCCACAGGACTGATAAATAATTCGTATAAATATGTGAATTTAAAACAATAATTTTAAGTTTACGACTATCCTAAAACCACGTTGACAGTTCATGGATAAAAAAGTAATTTAGCTTCTTTCTCGCTGCGGGTGTAGCTCAGTTGGCTAGA
>JAGRAA010000436.1 GCA_020435185.1 Bdellovibrionales bacterium
GCGAGCCTGCGACCCCGACCCCACACGAGCCACACCACAAGAAAAAAAAGAAGGGCGGGCACAACAAAAAAAACCAAAAAAAAACGAAAAAAAAAAAAACCAAAAAAAAAAAAAAAAAAAAAAAAAAATTAAAATAAAAATTAATCTAGTTAAAAATTGCATACTATTAACTAAGCAATTTACGTGCCCTTCAATCCCTTTAATTGAATGTTGGTAAAAAAACTTGATCAAATTCTGTTATTTGAAATAAGTTTCAACACTTAAGCCCAATTTACCGTTGAGACTTATAAAAGCTCAGATCCAAGGCCCAGTTCCTTTTCCATATGATTTTTGTCTTAAAAACATACCACTCCTTGCCGATAAGACTATAAGTTATTAAAACTTGGCACCTTCTTTGCTGTTTTAAATTGAGATGGGGGAAATATCCATGGTTTCAAATAGAGTGTACAAGATCTTAACAACTGCCTTTGTTGTTGGTATTTTTACTTTTGCTTTTTTAAATAATTCTAGGTCCGAAGATAAAGCTTCTGTATGTAATGCAGATTCAGATCAACTTTATTGTGCAGAACAAGCGATGAAAAACACTCAAGGTATTACCCTACTGCCTATGGATGCTAGCTGTGTCACAAAACCTAAACCAGGATCTGATTCAAATCAATTAATCTCGTATCAAGAAAATTATCTAAAATGCAGAGAAAACAGAAAAAACCAAAGCAAAGATGATGAAAAAAGAAAAGAATGCAAAGAACAAAAAAAAGAAATTAAAGACGCTCTTAAAGAATTCAATAAAAGTGCTGCTGAAGCAAAATTAAAGTGTTCCGCTAAAGGCGATGGAAGCGGAAGCTGTGAAGACCTAATGCAGCGTTGCCGTGATGCCAGTGACATTGAAGCTGACGATGCGGCAGAAGAATGCCCTTCTATTTTGGCCGAAGGAGCTGACGCAAAAAAAGAAGCCTATGATGAGGCCCATGAAAATTTAACTAAATTCAAAGAAGCCCAACAAAAAAAGGATGAAGAAAACCAAAGTAGTCAGCAAGAAAAAGAGGCAAAGATCAAACAACTACAATTTGCTCTTATTGATCTGGAAAAGGCTTTAGTAGACCTGGATCGAACACGCATATCTAACTTAAAGAAATTACATAGCAAGCGAGTGGCCCAAGAAAATCAGTACTTAGATGAAATCGATCAATTGCAAACAGATATGGATACTCTTCATATCGAAAAATATGAACGGGAACAAAAGATTGAAGCTGAAAAAGTTGAAAATATAAATAAATGCTGGGATTTGGCCTATGAACAAATGCAAGAAAAAAGAAAGTTTAAACTCAGCAGACGCTCTAATGGCCGAACCAAATCGATGACAGCAGGTACATTTTTTAGAAACTATAAAAGTGGCCTACAAAGCCTCTATGACTCCTGGATTAAAAAAGAATTTAAAGAATGTACCAATAAGCCACAGTATAACAACACTATTGAGCAATTGAAAAAAAGCATCACAGAGCTTGAAAAAGTCTTTGAAGCCAAAAAAGAAACTTTAAAGAAAAAAGAAGCCTCGCTAAAAAGAATTCGAAATAAGCAAAAAGGGGATGAGAGTAACGAGTTAGAAGAAGCAGAATTTGCTTATGTTTCGAAAAAAGAGCAAATAATTTTAGATAAAGAAAAAACTCGAAACGCCATTGTAGAACTGCAAAAAGCCTTATCCACCATGAGCCAAAGTCAATCTCAGCGAAAGGCCACCAGCTTTCAAGAAGAGTTTAAACTACAAACCGATATGCAGCTTGCACAAGCAAAATATGCTGGTATTCAAAATTCTGGTATTACCTATAGCTTAAAAGAAAATACTGTAGCCGACGCCATTTATGCATGGGATACCTACAAAGATGCCTATGACGACATAGACCAAGAATGCAAAGACAAACCTGCTGAGTCTGACAACAACGGTTTAGTCAAATCCGGCGAACGTAAATCCGGAGTTAAATAGCCCTTGCATCTTACGCCGCTGCGAATAAAGTCGCCTGTCTGAACTTTTTCAAAAATAAATTCCTCGAGGCGCAAGCTTGAAGCTGTGTTGTAACACCGCGAAAGCGTAGCAACAAAGAGGAATTCTTTTTTGGGAAAGGGGTTACTGACTTGAGGCCCTGAGGCCCCTAAGGTATACTGAGCCGTTCGTAATTTGATCATTTTAACACGAAGGCTTTCATGAAAAAAATTATCGCCGTCACCTTAGGTTTAATGTTTGTTGTACTGGCCGGTTTATCGGCTTATGTCATTGCTATTACTTCTGATTTACCAAAAATTGTAACCGTTGAAGATTACGAACCCCTACTCGTTTCAGAGGTCTTTGATCGAAACAACAAAAAGATCGGTGAATTTTACCGACAAAAGAGACAAATCGCTAAGATTGATGAAATTCCTGAAATTGTAAAAAAGGCCTTTATCGCTTCAGAAGATTCTAGTTTTTATGACCATGGGGGGATCAACCTCATGGCCATTGCTCGGGCCATGTTCGCAAACCTCAAAGCCATGCGTAAAGTTCAAGGAGCTTCAACCATTACGCAACAGGTGGCTCGATCTCTATTGCTCTCTTCAGAAAAAACCTACACTCGTAAAATTAAAGAGATCTTTTTGGCCGTTCGTATGGAAGAAAACCTCTCTAAGGATGAAATTCTCTATCTCTATCTCAATCAGATCTATTTAGGACATAGTGCTTACGGCGTAAAAGAAGCGGCACAAGTGTACTTCAGAAAAGACTTAAAAGACTTAACCGTCTCTGAAGCGGCCTTTTTGGGTGGTTTACC
Organism: Bdellovibrionales bacterium; assembly: GCA_020435185.1. Lineage (GTDB taxonomy): Bacteria > Bdellovibrionota > Bdellovibrionia > Bdellovibrionales > UBA1609 > JAGRAA01. The sequence goes on from JAGRAA010000436.1 coordinate 2,799, forward strand.
GCAGGCCCCTAGTCGATACAACCCACTCTATAGACCAAAAATTGCTAAGAATAGACAAGTTTATGTCATCAATCGCTTAGAAAGTGACGGCTACATCAACGAAGCTCAAGCTAAAGAAGCTATTGAAGCCCCCATGAAGTTTTATGTACGCAGAAATTATAAAGAAGACGCCCCGTACTTTTTAGAAACCCTTAGACAGATGCTGGTTGAAAAGCTTGGGGAAGTTAACGTTCTAGATAAGGGAATAAAGATATACACCTCTCTAGATATCAATAAACAAAAAGAAGCTCAAAAACAGGTACGCCAGGGTTTAAGAGACTTAGACAAACGACAGGGCTTTAGAGGGCCCATCGAGAATATAACAGACGTTAATGAAATTTCTAAGTTTTTACGAAAAAACAGAGATGAACTGATATCGGAATACACCGACGAACGCATCCTTCTCCCAGACGGAACACTCCCCGATAACGGAGAACTAGATCTTAATAGAAAAGACGAAAAAGGAAACCCTCTCCCCAACCTCACCGAATATACAAAAATTGATGATATTGTGAATGCTATTGTCACCAAGGTAGACGACAAATGGGGTCTTGTTTATTTACGTTTTGCAGAAAGCAAAGGAATCATTGATATTGAAAGTATGGAGTGGGCGAGAAAACCTGATCCAAAGGTAAACAGCAAATGGACCAAGATTGATAAACCTTCTGAAGCTTTAAAAACAGGAGATGTGATCCAAGTAAAAATAGTCGGTACAAACTTTTACTCTCAACGTATCGTTGAAAAATTAAAAGAAATCAGAAAAGCAGCTGCGCAAAAAAAAGAAAAATATGAAAGGCCTGAAGATCTCCCTAACTTTGACGAGTATGCCGGATTAGAACTTGAGCAAGAACCTTTAGCTCAAGCCGCGCTTATTTCTTTTGATCAAAGAAATGAAGATATCTTGGCCATGGTTGGCGGTTATGACTTTGAACAATCAAAATACAATAGAACTTATCAAGCCACTCGACAAACAGGATCGGCCTTTAAAGCTATTGTTTACGCCGCAGCATTAGACAAAAACTACACACCTAGTACTTTAGTCACTGACGCTCCCATCGTCTTCGAAGAAGAGCAAAAAAGCGAAACTGGTGAAGAAGAAGAAGCCGCCATTAAAAAATGGAAGCCTACCAATTATGCAAAACGCTTTGGTGGCGATATGCTGTTTAGAAATGCACTTATACATTCAAAGAATGTTCCTACCGTGAAAATTATAGAAGACATTGGTGTAGATTGGGTGGCTAGTTATGCTCGACGCCTTGGTATTTTTAGCCCCTTAAATATGGACCTCACTTTAGCATTGGGCTCAAGTGGCGTGACTTTGTATGAAATGACAAAAGCCTTTTCTCAATTTGGCCGACTTGGAAAACGAATTGAACCTAAAATTATCCATAAAGTCTTAGACAAAGATGGTAATGTTTTATGGGAAAATGTGTCTTTTGACGAAAGATTTAAAAAGGAATTAGATTTTCTCAACGACTTTTTTGAAAATAGACGATCCAAGTATTTAGAAATTGCTCGAAGATTAGAAGCCGGAGAAAGTTTAGATGATATTAAGCTTTCTTTGAAAGAAAAAGCTCTCTCTGAAGAACCAGCTCAGGAGCTTGACAACACACAAGAGCAAGCAAACGTAGACAGTTTTTACAAAAAAATCTTTAATTATGATAAAGAGCCTCCTTTATACTTCTCTAAAAAAGGTCAGCTGATGAAGCCCGAAACAGCTTATGTCATCACTAGTATTTTACAGGGAGTCATTGAAGAAGGAACTGGCCGTGGAGCAAAGAGTTTGGGTCGCCCTGCTGCTGGGAAAACAGGAACAACGAGTGAAGCTTACGATGCCTGGTTTGTGGGTTATACCCCAGATATTGCTACCGGAGTATGGGTTGGCTTTGATGACGAAAAAACCTTAGGTGCCGGAGAGGGTGGAGGAAGAACGGCTCTCCCCATTTGGTTAGAGTATATGAAATTTGCACTTAACGGAGTTCCTGCTAGAAACTTCAATGTCCCTGAAGGAATCGTTTTTGCCAACATTGATAACGAATCAGGACAACTTGCATCTTCTCATTCTGAAAACATCGTCCGCCAAGCCTTTATAGAAGGAACCGAACCTACTTTAAATAACAAATCAGAAACGCAAGCTCCTAATAGTCAAGACGTCCAAGATTTTTATAAAGAGGATTTATCGCAGTGAAGAATATCCACCTTTGGGGGGTAAAGCAAAATAACTTAAAAAATGTGGACATAAAAGTTCCTGTAAACTCTTTTACAGTAATTTGTGGTCCAAGTGGATCGGGCAAAAGCTCTCTTGCTTTTGAATCTTTGTATGCCGAAGGTCAGAGGAGATTCATTGAAAGCCTCTCAAATTATACCAAACAATTTATTAATAAGGCTCCTAAGCCTGACGTTGAAGGGGTTGAAAATATTCCTCCTGCAATTTCTATAGAACAAAAAAATGGTGTTAAATCGTCTCGGTCTACGGTCGGAACAACCACAGAAATTATAGACTATTTGCGCCTCCTCTATGAAAAGATTGGCAAAACCTTTTGCCCCGATCACCATATTCAATTGGAAATTGACAACCCTGTCGATAGCGCACGAAAAACTATCAAAGAATTTGACGGAGAAAGAGGCTATGTTTTAACCCTCATCTCTAAAAAAAATAGACTTTTAAAAGACAAAGCACTTTTAAAACACCTTCTCGCAGAAGGATACTTAAGAATTTATAAACCTGGAAAATTAAAAAAATCCAACACACTTACTGGTGAACGCTATTCTTTAGTAAACGAAGGCAAGGTCGTCGATTTAAACTCAGCAGAAATAATAAAGTCGGGATTGCCAAAGAATGATTTTTATTTGGTGATAGACCGCCTCGCCTTTAATCATGAAAACGAATCTCGACTAATTGATTCTCTTTCTCAGGCGTTTCGCGCATCGACTTCATTAAATAAAGAAACCTATAAATCCCACTGCGAGGTCATAACCACGACCAATAAACGACTGATTTTAGATGAGGCCTTTTCTTGTAGTGTTTGTGGCTATAGTTTTACAGAAATCAGCTCTCGACTTTTTAGTTTCAATAACCCTGTGGGTGCCTGCGTGGACTGCAATGGCTTTGGAAATATTTTATCTGTGGATGAAAATAAAGTTATCCCTGATCCAACACTAACTCTTGCTCAAGGTGCTTTAAAGCCTTTTTTCATGCCCAGTGCAAGAAGTGATAAAAAAGCTTTAATGGATTACTGCAAGTTAAAAAAAATTGATATTCATACTTCTTGGAAAGATCTTCCTAAAAAAGCTAGAAATTCAATATGGA
>JAGRAA010000437.1 GCA_020435185.1 Bdellovibrionales bacterium
TTCAATCCTTTTTTCTTAATTTTTTCAACTAATGTTGTCCGGTTGAGTTTTAAAAGTAAAGCGGCTTGGTTTCTGTTCCATCCGGTTTTTTCTAGAGCTTTTAAAATCAAAGAATTTTCATAGCTGTTTACCGCAGAATTAAAATCCATTCCAGTTTCAGGAATCTCAATTCGATCGGGATTTAAAGAAATACGTCGTCCTTGATACTTTTCGGGAAGATCGGTAATCTCTATGACTCCTTGAGACTTTATAATGGTTAGCCTTTCCACAAGGTTTTCTAGTTCTCTAATGTTTCCCGGCCAATCATAATGAAAGAGAACGTCCAACACCTCTGGGCTATATCCTTGAATAGATCTATTTCTAGATTGGTTAAAGTATTCTCTAAAGTGATTCAATAGAAGAGGGATGTCGGATCTACGCTCTCGCAGTGGCGGGATGTGAATAGGAATGACATTTAATCGATAAAACAAATCTTCTCGAAACACTCCTTGTTCCACTGATTTTTCTAAATCCTTATTGGTTGCAGCAATGACTCTTACGTTAGCATCAAATGATTTATTAGATCCTACGGGTTCAAATTTGCGCTCTTGTAGTACTCTTAGAAGCTTAACCTGTAAGGTGTGGCTCATATCACCAATTTCATCTAAGAATAGTGTGCCTTTATTGGCAGCCTCAAATCGCCCCGAACGATTAGCAATGGCACCAGTAAAGGCACCCTTTACATGACCAAATAACTCACTCTCTAAGAGTTCTCCAGGGATAGCCCCGCAGTTTAAAGGAACAAAGTTATTTTGTGCTCTCGCTGAATTAAAATGTAGAGCTCTGGCTATAAGTTCTTTTCCGGTTCCGCTCTCTCCGGTTATAAGCACAGTGGCATCGGAGTCAGAGACTTTGTCGACTAAGTTTAATACTTTTATAATTTCGTCACTTTGACCAACAATATTGTCGAATTGATATTTTTTTTGTAGTTCATTTTTTAATTTAGAATTTTCTTGCTCTAAATCGGATTGAACAAAAGCCTTTTCAATGAGATTCAAAATTTCATCTAAGTTAAAGGGTTTGGTTACAAAATGATATGCTCCTGATTGCGTGGCCTTAACCGCTAAGTCTATTGTACCGAATCCTGTTAAAATTATGGCTTTCATTTGGCTATTCTGCTTTTTAAGCTGAGTCATAAGCTCAATGCCGTCTCCGTCTGGGAGTCTTAGGTCAATGAGAGCCAATTTTATGTCTGTATAATTTTGTACTAACCCTAGAGCTTCTGATTTGTTAGCTGCTGAAATGACTTTATATCCTTTTCGATCTAGAGTTCGATACAATGCCGTTCTTAAACTAACATCATCGTCTACGATCAAAATTCTGTGATTTTGCATATAAACCCTTCCATGGTTTTTGAGGTTAGACCTCTGTTTTCAATTCCCTACTAGAATTTCATTCAACAGCTAATATGTTTGGTTAAGAATGCGTTCGCTGTGGAACATAATTTAATTCTAAATCCAAAACATAAAGTGTCAAAGTTTGCTGTCAAAAACTTGTCTAAATGACAATAAATCTGGACGTTACAAGGTAATTCTTACCGAAGTCCCAGCTTTGGGCTGGGAAAAAACTTCTAGATGTCCGCCTTGGTTTTTGACAATTTGATAGGAAACTGTCAGTCCTAAGCCCGATTTGGTTTTGCTTTTTTTCGTACTGAATAAAGGATTAAAAATTTTACTTCTTACTTTTGCAGGAATCCCTGGACCATTATCGGTAATAGTAATTTGGTTTTTGTGACCACCTTTGACTTCAATGCGAATGTTTTGGGTTAATGCGGAAGAAGTTTTTTTTTGTTCATCAAAAGCATCAATTGAATTTTGTAAAATATTGCACAAAGCTTGAACCATTTGGTTTTGATTTCCCTTGTGTTCGAGGTATTCATCAGAATGGCTAATAAAATCAATTTGGATATTTTTACTCGCGGTTTGCAAATTGACGATTTTTATAGCTTTTTGTATGGTTTCTTCAAGAGAGTAGGACTGGTTTTCACCCTCTTCGCTGGTTCTTGAAAACCCTAGAAGGTTTTCGATGATGTCCTTGCATTTAAGCGCAGAGACCTCAATAAGGTCAATATCTTTATAAAAAGGATCATCTTTATCGAGGTCCATTTTAATAAGTTGAGCAAAAGACAGAATACCTCCCAACGGGTTGTTGAGTTCATGGGCAATACTAGAGCCGATGGTTCCTAACTCGGCCAGTTTTGAAGATTCTAAGACTTGGTTTTCGAGTTGTTTCTGAGAGGTGACATCTCTTATGAGAATCATAAAGATAAATTCACTAGAATGCTGTAGAGGGATCTTATGCTTTCGCAAGTAATAATGTTTTACATTACCGTTTAGCAATATAGAAAATTGGATGGTATCCATATGGTATATATTCTCTGGTAACTGATTTTTTGCTTCGGCAAAGAAGACTTCGAAAAGATTTTGAGAGGTGGGATGAGGGAGGGATTGTTCAAAGAAACTATTGTTGGCGCTGATGATGTCAAAGTGAGAATTCGTCAGGGCCACCGAGTCTGATATAGAATTAAATGTTTTC
>JAGRAA010000438.1 GCA_020435185.1 Bdellovibrionales bacterium
GTACTGAAACTCCATAGAAGAATCTTCCACTCTTTGAGGATTAAAATTCTTTAAAGGATGGTATTTTTTTGAACCGAATGTAAAAGACCACAAGCCGCTGGGATAGGCAATATTCGAAAAATTGTAAATCATAGATATAGGAAACTGCCTATTTACAATCTCCATCAATTTTTTTTGCATATCTGAAAACAAAAATGCAGATTCCCCTTGAGATACAACTATGCCGTCATCGTTCAAAATTTTATAAATATTCTTATAAAACTCATCATCAAATAACGGGGCTGCTGGACCTATTGGATCTGTCGAATCCACTAGCACCACATCATATTTTTTATCTGTTTCTCTAACATACTTTATTCCATCGGCGATTTCTAAATCTAGTCTAGAGTCATCTAATGCCACTGACGTTTGAGGAATAAATTCACGACAGGCGTCGACGACCATCTTGTCTATCTCGACCATTTTACAATACTCAACATTTTTGTGTCTTAATACTTCTCGAGCAGTTCCTCCGTCGCCACCTCCGATGACCAAGACGGACTTAGGGTTCGGATGAGTAAATAACGGAACATGTGTAATCATATCATGATAAACAAATTCATCTTTCTCTGTAAGCATCACAAGATCATCATTCAATAAAATTTTTCCAAACCCCAAGGTTTGATAGATCTCCACTTTCTGAAACTCACTTTGACCAGAGAATAATCTGTCACTTACTTTATACCCAAAGGACAATAGATCATTGTAATTCTCATAAACCCACTCTTGACTCATACATTTAGCTCCGTAATTTCTGTTGCGCTTTTTAACTGTTTATTAATTCCGACCGTTGTCTCTACACCTTGAACAAATTGAGAATAAAAGACTTCGTAACCACACTCTAGTGTTTGATGTTGGGCACACACAGCTCCAAAATCTTTAACGTCAACAAATTCAGGTTCTTTGGTCTTAAAAACAACCACATCAAAAGAGCTGGGCTCAAAAATACCAATAACTCTTTCTACGACCTTGGAATAACTACCCTCTATCTTATAGTTGGTTTCAAAGCTAACATAAGATCCGATCTCCTGAGGAGTCACATGTATTGTAAAATAGAACTGACCCTTAAGTGCGTTTAAAGAATACCCCTTAGGTTCAAATTTGTAGTCATCAATCAAAAAGCCGTCAAAAATCTGTCCTACTCCGGTGAATTCTCTAATTTGATTTGCCGTTAGATTTTCATCTTCGAAGACTTTCTTTGCTCTCCCTTTTATGCCGTACATTAAAACTTCTAACGTTACGTCTTCATCTAACGGTACATAAGGACTATTTTTGTGAAATAACAACAGATGATGATCTTCGAGGTTTCCAAAAAGAAAAGACTGCCCAGGAGTAAATCGAGTAATAAGGTCTACGTCCTCATTAAAGGTCGTCATTTGTTGGCGAGGAAAGACTTCATTCTTTCTTTCAAAAATAATATTCTCTATACTTCCATCAAGGTTTTTTATAAAGAACTCTACAGCATGGGCCAACGTGGTCACACCACAAGTGATTAAAACAATGCGATCCTTCCATACAAAAAGACTCGATTCAGAAAGTAAAAAAGCTTTGCAACAGTTAGACTTAATAGAAGAAATGATCTGGGCACCACAAGAATTCACTAATTTGTGCCAAAAGGATTCTTCTCTATTCAATAGAGACTGAGAGGAGTTCACCACAACCTCTACTTTTTTCTCAGACCCCTCAAAAAACACGACAATCTCCTCCTCGAAGCCTTGGTCACAAAATTCACTAGGATTTTAAATATCCGTTATTTATAAGCTATTTTATGACATATTGAATCAAAAAGGGATACCCAAAAACTTCATAAAAATCAACCTTGTTTTGACCCTCCAGCTAAGATAACAAAAGTTCTATGTTTTCAATTGTCATTCCAACCTACAATAGAAGGCCTTTTCTACAACGAGCATTCTCCTCAATACTCCAGCAAACCTTTGAAAACTGGGAGTTGATTCTTGTCGATGATGGTTCTACGGACGGTACAGAGGAATGGATTCATAAGTTTATTGAGGCCATCACTCCCCCCGTGTCCACAAAAATTAGGTATATAAAAACTTCAAATAATGGCGTGAGTAAGGCCAGAAATCTAGGAGTGTCTTTAGCCTCAAAGCCATGGATTGCTTTTTTAGACTCCGACGACCAATGGCTTCCCCATAAGCTACAGACTCAAGATCAATTCATCAAACAGCATCCAAATTACTCTATAGTTCACGGAAATGAATC
>JAGRAA010000439.1 GCA_020435185.1 Bdellovibrionales bacterium
AAATATTCTTTAAATCTATTTTTAAAAAGATCTCTATCGATAGGTTTACCTATTATTTCTTCTACAGAAATCATTGTTTGAGGTGAAAATCCGCAAGGATTAATCCCTTGAAAGGCATGAGGATCTTTTTCCAAATTTATAGCACACCCATGAAAGGTAACCCACTTTTTAATGGCAACCCCTATAGAAGCCACTTTATGATTGCCAACCCAAACTCCTGTAAATTGCCTATCACTCCCCTTAGGAGTCTCTTTAATCTCTGCCGAAACGTCAAAATCATTTAACGTTTGTACAATCGTTTTTTCAAACTGCCTTAAATATTCATGAACATCTTTTGAACGATATCCGGATCTTTCATTGGCAAGATTAACTATAGGGTAAATAACTATTTGGCTGGGACCATGATAGGTGGCTTTCCCTCCTCGTGAAGTTTCTACCACTTCACCTTTCCATGTTCCTATCTCTTGATCCTTACCTTTAAAACCTCTTCCAAGAGTCACAACTGGTGAATGGGAGCAAAAAATAACTCTGTCCCCACCGCCTTGTTGAACTGAAGACACACATTCCATTTGAAAGTTAAGCGCCTCAGAATAAGGAATCAGTCCTAAATCTATATACTCAATCATTAGACTAAGCGTTTGCTCTGGGACTACCAGACAAAGGACGATTGATCATATGTATGGCATGACCTAATGCTGCATCGGCGGTCTCCATCATAACCTCTCCTAGAGTGGGGTGAGGATGAATGGATAAAGCAAGATCTTCTAGAGTGGCTCCCATTTCAATAGCTAAGACAGCCTCTGAAATGAGATTACTTGCCTCTGGACCCACGATATGAACACCCAATACTATGTTAGTTTTTTTGTCGGCAATAATCTTTACAAAGCCATCTGTTTCCATCAAAGACACCGCTCTCCCGTTAGCTGCGAAAGAAAACTTTCCGATTTTAAGATCTGGATGACCATGAGATTTACATTCTTCTTCAGTCCAACCTGCAGAGGCTATTTCTGGGTCAGTAAAAATTACCGCAGGAACAGTTTTAGCATCGTAAACTCGATTGTGACCGGCAATAACCTCGGCGACAAGCACACCCTCATGACTTGCTTTATGAGCTAACATAGGTTGCCCAGCAATGTCTCCAATGGCATAGATATGAGGGACATTCGTTTTCATTTGTGCATTGACCTTAACAAATCCTCGCTCATCGATATTTAATCCTATTTTACTAAGATTCATTTGATCTGAATTAGGTTTTCTACCTACGGTAAGTAAAATTTTATCTGCATCAAAGGTTTCCATTTTACCATTTACTTCAGCAGTGACCTTAAGAGTAGATCCTGTCTTTTTAAAAGACTTTGCAAAAGCTTTAGTAAACACGTTGACCCCATTTTTCTTCAACCGTCTTTCAACCACTTTCACACAATCCGGATCCGCAGCTCCTGATAACAAAGCTCCTCCTGCTTCAAGAACAGTAACTTCTGAGCCTAATTTTCTTAAATAGCTGGAAATCTCTAATCCTATATAACCACCACCAATAGTAACCACTCTCTTTGGGATTTTCTCCAAGTCCAAAGCTCCGGTTGAGGTCAGTACCTCTTTTTCATCCGGTTTAAACCCTGGAATTTCTATAGGACGAGAACCCGTAGCAATAATAAAGTTTTTTGCACGAACAGCCTGTTGCCCCTTAGAAGACTTCAAACTCAACTCCGTAGAACTGACAAATTGAGCTTCTCCCATAATCACATCAACTTTATTTCCCTTCAGCAATTGCCCAACGCCTCCGGACATTTTGTCACAAACAGATTGCTTCCAGTTTTTTAATTTTTTCATGTCCACAGAGATGTCAGATATTTTAATCCCCATAGTCTCTGCATCATGTTGAGCTTTATGCAAAAAATGAGTAGCTGCAATCATTGCCTTAGAGGGTATGCACCCAACATTGAGGCAAACTCCACCAAGAGCTTCTCTTTCGATAATTGCAGTCTTTAAACCTAACTGAGCAGATCGAATAGCTGCTACATAACCGCCAGGTCCAGCTCCTATCACACAAACATCATATTGACTCATGCTCTCTCCCTTAAATCATATCCAACATCAAATGACTTGGATTTTCCAATCTTCTTAAAAAGGCATTTAAAAAGTTAGCTGCTACCGCTCCATCGATTAAACGATGATCAGCCGTAATCGTAAAATTCATGACTTTAGCTGCTCTGAACTTTCCATTTTTCATGACCGGTTTATCTACTATTTTATACATTCCTAGTATTGCCACTTCAGGATGGTTTATAATTGGAGTGGCATAATTACCTCCGACGCTCCCTATATTTGTAATAGTGATCGTCGCCCCTTTCATCTCTTCAGGCTTTAATTTTCCTTCTCGCGCTCTAGTGGCTAAGTCCGTAATGTCATGACTAATTTGAATCATATTCTTACGATCTGCCGCCTTCACTACAGGAACTAAAAGGCCATTAGGTGTATCTGCAGCGAATCCAATGTTAAAATATTTTTTATAAATGATCTGTTCATTTTGATCATCAATAGTTGCATTAAACATAGGAAACTCTCGAATAGTCGCAATTAAAGCCTTCATTACGAAAGGTAAATAGGTGATTTTAACACCATACTTTTCACCCACCTGTTTAGCTTGAGTTCTAAACTTCACAAGCTCCGTTACATCGGCTTCATCCATTAAAGTAAAATGCGGTACAATTTGTTTAGTGAGTTGCATCTGTTGAGCAATTTTTCTTCTAATCCCTCTCAATGGCACCAACTCAACCTCTTCTTCTGCAGAAGGAGAATAACTGAACGTCGGTAGACCTGGAGTCGAATAGGCAGGAGAGGAAGTTGAAGTGGATCCTTTAAAGCCCATCAAGTCCTCTCTCGTTACACGACCGGCAAGTCCTGTGCCTGAAATTTGATTAATATCTACCTGCATTTCTCGCGCAAGTTTTCTGGTGCTAGGAGTCGCTAAAACATGAACCGCTGCGACCGGAGGAAAAACCTCTTGCGAAGACTGAACACCATTCGAGGGAGGAGCTGAGCTTTTTTCTGCAGATTTTTTAGAAACCTCAACTGGGGCTGCCGCTGATACTTTGGTTTCTTTTTTTGCAGCGACAGATTGCCCACCAACTTCTAATTCTAACAATGGAGTTTCAATAGGAACAATATCCCCTTCATTGGCCTTCAATGACTTAACTGTACCAGCAATAGGAGACGGAACTTC
>JAGRAA010000440.1 GCA_020435185.1 Bdellovibrionales bacterium
AATTCGAGCCTGGATATTTCTTTTTATTCCGTTAGAGAGCTCGCTTCCTAGGTTCGAGTCAAAACCCCAAGCAATATCATTCCATCCGCCACGAGCCGTGGTGTTTAGGGTAATCAGCGGAATGCGTTTAACGGTATCTTTCAATATTTCATCCAGATCTTTGTTTTGTGCTTGAACATTGTACTTCACTTGATTGAACGAGGAATTTACTCTTACATTGAGTACTTTATCTTTTAATATTCCACTGAAATTCGATGCTCCTTTTGCTTTTTCTATTTCAAAGTTCACTGAATCGCCTTGTGCAAGGCTTAAGCTATTCATGGGATAAGAGGAAACTTTGCCGGTAAGAGTATCTACAGGATGATCGGTCGTATGATCCAATATCAATTTTGCGTCTATTCCTGAAATTTCTTGATTAGGAAACCCACCTTTTAGTGTTGCAATAGTGGGTTTTCCTAAATGTACGGGATTAGAGGTGATATCAGTAATAACTCCTTCGAGGTCTCCACTAAAAGAAGAGTTGTCGCTTTTTGAAGAGATTACGGCTTTTTTAATCCATACCAAAGGATAAGACTTCTTTTTTGGAAATTCAAAATTCATCCCTGCGGATCTTTTTTTAGGGACTAATTGATCTTCATTGTCTTGTTCTTTCTGTTTTTCTGACTTTGCGGGTGGCATATATTCTTTTGCCATAGCAATGTAAGGTCTTGCTTTGGCCAGTTTTTCGGCAAACATTTGCCCAAATAAACCCATAGTAAAGCTTTTTACATCAATACTTGGTATTTTCATGCGCTTTTGAAGTTCAGCAATGTCTTGTTTAACCCATTGATCAATTTGTTTAATGTCGTTTTCAGTTTTCTTTATGTCTGACTGCAAGTCTGAATTAGTTTGTTGGACGAGTTTTATTTTTTGATCAGCCTCTTGCAAAATTTTTTGTAAAGCTTGCAGGTCGTTAGCAAATTGTTGAGGGTTATTGGAGTCAAACTTTAAAGATTTTGCCTTATTCACCAAACCATCTAATTCTTTTTGATTAGGAAGTTTTTTTAAACGCTCCTGCCAGACGGCCTCTTTCTTTTTCAGCTCTTCTTGGAGTTCTTTAATCTTTTTTTCAGAGCTTAAAGTTTCATTGATTTTAGCAATCTGTTGACCTTGTTCAGTACCACCAAGGACACTGGCGACGTCTCCTAAAACATTTTTGTTAAAATCTTTTTCAGCTTGATCCAATACGCCTTTTTCTAATTTAGATTTGGCCTGGCTGGATTCGTCACTGGGAGGAAGAACGTGACCAGGGTGTTCTCTCTTAGACATCAGTTTTATATCTTCAATATTAGATGTCTCAACTACAAACTTTGCTCTCAACAATGCATCCCAAAGAAGATCAAATTTTATAGACCCAATTTCAATTATATTTTGCTCTGGCTTTTCTTTGTCGGTAACTTGTACGCCATAAATGTGTAGGTAAGCGTTCCAAAAACTTGATTTAACTTTTGCTACGTTAACCTCTGCTCCGTTGACTCGGGTTCCTATCCATTCTGAGGCGGATCTAATATTTGAATCAAAAAACAAGCTAAAGTAAACGTAGAATAAAGCACATATAATTAAAAAAGGAATTACTGCCTCAAATCGAATAGGTCCTTTTTTTTTGGATTTTTTTTTGTTATCTGCATTCATGATTATACCCCACCATATAAGTCATCATATTTTACGTACCATTTATAAAATCCGGTGGCTTTTAGAGCCTTAAAAAATTTACTACTTTTAAATTTTTCAACAACGGACAGGCGATATTTTTGAATTAAAAATTTGGCCAGAATAAAAATTACTGGGGACAGAATGATTGCTACAATTCCAGATCCCATGACTATGCTATTGTTAAATCGTGTGAAGGGGACAATGGGCATATTATACAATGTTTTGTATAACTCTTGCATCGATGATATTCGCAATATGGACTGCCCGACAGAGTCAAATAGAGGATCTAGTAAAAAGGCTGAAAATTTAAAAAACGCAGCAAACATAAAAGCTGCTCCTATCTGTACTCGAAAAAAGAAAATAATGAACAGAACAAGAATTGTTTGCAGTGAAAACGCGGGAGTCATTCCTAGAATAAATCCAGCAGCAATACCGGCAGCAATTTGATTGGTTCCGGTGTCAGAGTTAAGTAATTTGAAGAGCTGAAAAATTTGTTTCAACAGTAAGGTCATTTATAATTCTCCAAGTATTAATTTTCTCGTACGAGGTCTCCAGAGGTTTTGATCAACTTAAAGTATTTATTTTCCTTGATTTTTAGCGAGGGTCAATCGTATTTATTATTTGATGTCTAAAGTAATATCTTTTCTTATGGCAATGTATGTCGTGGCTCTTTCTATTTCTATAGCAGGAATGGAGATATTTGCGGGTTTTTTACTTATCTATGCTTTGACTCACTACGCGTACCAATGTGCGAATCGTCGCAAAGAGGCAAAAAAAGGTGAGTGGAGCTGTCCTCAATTATCAATTGGAATTGATGGTTATGTTTTCGGTTTCTGGGGAATTCTGGTTTTGGGAGCTATTTTTATCCCAGATTTGCAGATGCCAGATCGTATTTATATAATTGGTGAAGGGCGATGGATTATTTTGCTCTACGTGTTGGTTTATATTTTTAGATCTCATCAATTTGATTTTAGAACTTCTAGTCTGTTTGTCCTGGGTTTATATTTATTGGTGTCTCTGCTTTCGGCTTCTGAATTTTTTACTGGTTTGGTTCCGTTAAAAAATTCAACTGTGGATTTACTAGACATAGGGGGGCACTTCTCAGCATATAGAGTGAGCGGTTATTTTGGGAATTCTATGACCTACGCTCACAATATAGGCTTGTGGTTTTCTTTGTTTTTATCTTTTGTTTTATTTTCGAGGAAGATTCTTAAAATTAATAAAGTATTGTTGTATGTGGTATTTGTTGTCACCTCAATGGCCTTGTTTCTCACTTTTACTCGTGGGGTTTGGCTCTCGGTCGGTGTGGCCGTATCAATAATGCTTTTAGTTGTGTATAGAAAAAGAGCATTTTATTTTATTGGCTCAGGGGCATTTATTGTTCTTGTGCTTGCGCTCACATTGCCAATGATAAAAAGCCGTTTAACTCATATAATGGACGAATCTAATCAAGGGCGCATTAATTTGTGGAAAGCGAATGTGGCGATGTTTTTAGATCACCCTTTTTTGGGAGTGGGATATCGGCAAAATGCTAAAAATACACTAAAATATTACGATAAATTGAATATAGATTCTGATTTTGCCAGTCACGCTCATAACAATTACTTGCAAGTCTTGGCCGGTACGGGAATTTTTGGACTTATTTTTTATCTTATATTTAATGGTGTATTGATTTATTGGGCATATCGCGTTTATCGCGAGAATAAAGACACTGATCCAATTACAGCAGCAATAGGACTGGGTTTGTTTATGGCCTATATTCATTTACATATCGGTGGTTTAAGCGAGGCCAACTTTCAAGATGGTGAAATTAGCCATAGCTTCGTCTTTTTATCGGCGTTGTTGATTGCATCGAAAGATCGACCGGTGTTGATCAATAAAAATTCATAAGTTATCGACCTTTACTTCCGTTTCGGCGAAAGAATACCATTGAACACTCAGACATGCGGTGCTCGGCTTCGCCTG
>JAGRAA010000441.1 GCA_020435185.1 Bdellovibrionales bacterium
AAAATATTGTGAATCTCAGAAAAATCATTCACTTGTAAAACCTCATCCAAACCCTCTAAACAAATCTCTTTTTTTGGCAAAGAGCCTTCCATTTGTTTAAGTTCTTGATTCAGGACTTCATGTATTTCTGACCTATTAAACGTCCCCCAAGGGATACTCTTCAGATAGGAAAAAACTTTTTCTTTGTCTCCTGAGTCTAAATAAAAATCAGCTAAACCAAACTCACAAGCCTCTTCACCAGACCAACTCACTCCTGTTAATGCAAAGAAAAGGCCTAAATTTTTAGAGATTTTATTTAGAAAATAACTTGCTCCAACATCAGGAAACAAACCTATCTTAACCTCAGGCATCGCCATAAGAGTATTTTGAGTCACAATTCTATGAGAGCAACCATTCATCACTCCCAAGCCCGCACCCATAACCACTCCTTGCGACCAGCACAGAATTGGCTTAGGAAATTTGTGAATAAAATAATCTAATCCGTACTCGACCTTAAAGTAATTTTGAGCAAAATGTGTTTCCCCCGTCAGATGATTTTGTCGAACCTCCGAAACATCCCCTCCTGCACTAAATGCCTTTTCATGACTAGAATCTAGAAATATATACAGAATGGATTCATCAGCTTGCCAATTCAACAAGGCATTTTGCAAAGCTTGAAACATCTCCAAATTAAAAGCATTCATTTTCTGTGGTCGATTCAATTGAATCCTCCCACAGAAATAGGAACGATCTAAAGGCACTTTTGAAACACGGATTAACTCAGCCAAAATAATCCTTAAAAACAAAATCCATCAATATGACGTTGCACAGAGTTCCACTCTTCTTGACTTTCAAAACTCACTGGAGAACTCACGAAGTCCATACTGACAGACCTTTCAGTATGATACTCTACTACCAAAACTCTTTGTCTTCCCCATCTTGGCCCATAAGGTCCATCGCTTATAGGACAGCTTTCCCAATCCCAATATCTATCTACTTCTTCTCGATCAGTATGAATAGCCCCTTTAATGTCATAATTCAAACCCGTCTGACTTTGACTTAATCTAAAATCCCCATTCTCAGGAAGATCAATTTTTTCATTCGTCTTAAACTCAACACTTTGCGGAGAGCCATCTTTAACACTAATAGAAATGGCCTGGCGCTTTATTTCGATTCTCGTTTCGAACAATCCTGCTGATAAATTCATGAGTGGATGTCCATTATGGGTCACTTGAGTGTCGTCGACAACATTCAAAACTCCATTTAAGGTCGTCTTACAACCCATTGAAAATAACAATAAAACCCCTACTAATAACTTTTTCATATAACCCCCTAAAAATAAAATTAGCCTCTCAATGCTAACCACCTCTCTTTCCTGTGTCTATGTAAACTGGAGATTTTCATTGAAATAAATGCTTTTTTTTCGCAATATGTCCCCATGTCAAATTCCGTAAATGATATTTTTATCGGTGAATACTCGTGGGTTAACCCCAATGCCCTTATTGGAGAAGGAACAAAAATTGGTAGGTTCTGTGTGATTGAAGAGGG
>JAGRAA010000442.1 GCA_020435185.1 Bdellovibrionales bacterium
AAAATCTAATTTAGTGGAATACCTTTGAAAATCATGATCTACTTTTTTCTCTAATTTTAGGAACTCATTTTCTTCTGATTGAGTTAAAGTCTCTTTATTTTGATAGCTTTTAAATATCATAAAATCATCGTAGGCCATTTTTATTCCGCGTAAATAAATCATTTTTTTTGAAAATCGATGAATGTCTGGATCTAATACAATCTGTTCACTCTCTAAAACGTGCTGTTCAAAATCTTTCTCAGTCTTAATCATAAACAAATAAGACGCTACAATAACCCCGCCCATACCATACCAGGTTAACTCGCTTGAAATAAAGCTATTCAACATCGGTCTTCTTTGAAAAAAACCAAGACGAGACAGTTGAGTTAACCACACATTTTTAACTCCATAAGTAGCGCCTGAAATAACTTTACCGAAAATTGAGAAGACTATGCTATGACCCACTACAGATCCAAGTCCGGCCAGAGACTTTAACGTCGTAAGAAAATTTCTAAGTCTCGCTTTACCTTGTTCTAAAGCTAACTCTTGTTGTTCTTGATTTAATCGTTGATCGGCGGGCAGAGCTTTCCACTCTATTTTTTGTTTGAAAAACCCTTGTTCAATTTGTAAATAAGAATTCTGTTTAATATAGTAGTTTAGATAAAACTCTCTCGAAACCTTCTGAAAACCTTCTGAGTTTAACAACGTTTTCAAATAAAACGACGGTTCAACATAAAACCTCCAACACAAAAACCCAACTCCCTCTAGGTCAAGTTGAGTTAACCTGTTTTCATCTAGCGGCGACCAAACGCTTTTTTCGAGCAAAGACATCCAAAGCTGAAAAGCTTTCTCTTTTAACTCCCCACTATCATCATTTTTACCAATAGATTCATGCGATATACTTTCAAGGCCATAGATAAGCAATTGAGTATCTCTTTCAGCATTTTTCTCAATCTCTTCTCTAACTGAGGCTAGAATCTCTTTTCGTAATATAGAACTTTGATTTACGCTATAAACGGGCTGGTCGCCATCACATAGAAGTGAGTTGGCAACAGCCTTATGAACAAATAGTATACTCAGTGATGTAAAAAAAATTGTTAATTTTTTTTTACTGATATATCCCAAGCTGACCTTCGATTTCGGCAACAATGTCAGAAATTTCTTTGATCGTTTCTGCTTTTGTTTTACCGTCTTTAATTCTTAACACAATCCAGCTCACATCTACAGAAGTTAGCCCTAAAACTGCAACAGGAACTCCTCCGATAATTGCACCTTTACCTAATCCTCCAACAACACCTTTTCCTATATAGCGTGCAACTAAACTCAAACCGCGGCTTACCTCAAGACTTACTCTTTTCGCTAATCTCATTTTTAACGTTTCTCTCGCCTCCCCCATCTTATCTTGAATTTTTTCTACTAATGGAGAGGACACCAATAACCAATTGCCCGCTTTTACGTTACGCATTTTCTCTTCTAATTGACTAATTACCGCCGTAATCTCTTCATAAGCTCTAGACTTCGCATCTAAACCTTTTAAGCTGGCTCTTTTTTCTTCAAGTTGTTTAGAAACTTTTTCTTTTTCTACTTCTGCAGCCTCAGCTAATTCTACCCCATATTTACTATTGATATATTCATGAGCATCTTTAAGTTTTTGAATTTGGCTCATTATTTTTTCCATGTAAAATTTGGGGGTATGCTCGTTGGTAAGAAGGTATTTTACTCCTGGAGGCAAAAATCTCTTTAAACCTTTTCCTGTTTTATCAGATTTATACCAAAGATAGGATTCATAGGCGATGAGGACAGGGGCTGGAATAGCGCTTACGTACTCATTGGCACCGGCCATTTCACTCATCTCTAATCCACCTAAAATTGATTTATAGATATAAAGTTCCGCATACAGTCCCATTTGCTCTAAATCAAAACCAAAATCTTCGGCAACATCGTGCCAAGCTTCAGGTACAATTTTTTCTAATTTTGTCTGATGCTTAATGCTTGGTTTTTCGGGGTCAGGAATAATCTCCCTTCCATTTTCATCAAAAAGTGCAACCCTAATATCGTCATCATTGTCGGCTTGCATACTCTTGACTTCGTATTTATTGGGGAGAACACTTCCATCAATAGAGAATAACGACCCTATCGGATGCACATCTGCACGTGTTTGTATGGAAACAAATAAAAAAACAATAAAGAAAAGCCCTCGCATAAATAACCCCTGATTCTGAGTAATAATTTTTAGAAACACAAACTATCACAAGGATTTGTCTATTGAGGATGATTTCATTGGTTTTATAAATTTTTCATTATCATTTGTTAAAAGATAAAAAAAACGGGCTGGTTAGCCCGTTTTGAATTGAAATTTCTACTTTCAATTATTCAAAAGCTATATGGTCTACTTTAAATCCCCAGCCGTTAACAGAATCGTCCGACTCAAAGGTTAACACAGCCGTATCTCCTTCAATGATTGCAGAATATATTTCAGAATTATCACCTGACATAACATCTACTTCGCCTTTTGAAGAACCAGTAACAGTCACTTTGTCATATGATTTTTCTGTTTCAAATCTTTCAAAGTGAATTGCTATTCTTTTCGCACCATCCACTTTTATAGTCCAAGACTCTTTTGCCTTATCTTTATAAGGGTGAGTTGTCTCTATGCTAAAATCTACTTTTTGCCAATTTCCAGGATCATTTGGATCAGCTGGAGCCTCTTGATTAGTCAAAGCGAAATATGCATTCACTGCTCCGCTTGAAGCAACTTTGTTTCTTAAGCCTGCAAGAGGTTTCGCTGTTCTTTTTAGCCTATCAATGACTTCCGGTGCGGTTAATGTAGGCTCATTGGAAAGCAATAATGCCGCTACCCCCGCCACATGAGGAGTCGCCATAGAAGTTCCTGACCAAGATTTATACCCACCTGGTGTTGAACTCAATATGTTCACTCCTGGCGCTGCTACATCTACAGTAGTTTTTCCATAACAAGAAAAACGAGCTAGCTCACCTTTGTTATCAATAGCAGCAACAGAAATCACATTTGGAACATCATATGTTGCTGGATACGTGGGTTGAGCATCATTGTTTTGAGAGCTATTTCCTGCAGCAGCTACGAATAAAGCTCCAGCATCAGAAGATCTTTGAATCGCCTCTTCGAGAGCTTTAGAGTAACCTCCGCCACCCCATGAATTATTCATGATTTTTGCGCCCATTGTTGTAGCGTAATCAATCGCTTTTATAGCACCTTCGAGACTTCCACTTCCGGCAGCGCTTAAAAATTTAACTCCCATTATTTTTGCATTCCAAGCTACACCTACGAGACCATGACCATCATTTCCCTTAGCTGCAATTGTTCCCGAAACATGTGAACCATGACCATGGTCATCTTTAGGATCAGCATCGTTATTTGCAAAATCATATCCATGGATATCATCTATATATCCATTACCGTCGTCGTCTACTCCAGCTTGACCATTTGCTTCTGCTTCATTCGTCCAAATGTTTTCTTTTAAATCATCTAAGGTGTAATCTACTCCTGTATCAATAACAGCAATCACCAAATCTTGATTTCCTGTTTGAATATCCCACGCTCTTTCAGCATCAACATCCACTCCATCAATTCCAGAAGCTCCACCGGAGTCTTTTTGCCCAAAATTAGCTAAGCCCCATAGTTTTCCGTACTCAGGATCATTAGGAGCCTGCTGACGAGTATATATGTAGTTTGGCTCTGCATATTCAATCGATGGATCACTATTTAACGTCTCTAAAGAATAACTTTGTAACTCTGGAGCACTTCTTTTAACCAACGCAATATTATTTTTTTTCGACACCCAACGAGATTCCCCCAATTTACTTAAATGTGAGAAAGCTTGGCTGTCTTTTACCTTAACGATAAATTCTCCTGGCACTGAATCAACGCTCTTGTTGGCCCATGCCGTACTTGACCCAACAACAACGATCGCCGATACGACCTTCAGAATTAAATTATTTTTCATAGATGCTCCTATCCTTGGAGGTTAAAGATTTCTGTCCCTAGAAAACTTGATTTTTAAACTAGTTCCAAAATAGTACCACGATAATAGGATTCTGCTCATAGAGCAGATTAAAAATTAGACTTAGAGATTAACAAGGAGAGTAAGAGTTTATATTTTATCTTTTAATAACAAAGAATTAACCAGCCTTCTTCTTAGGCTTTTGTTGAAGGTGATTCGTCTTTGGAGGCTGATCTTGATAATCATAGAAGAGGTCTAGTTGTTGAGGAGGATCAGCCTTTTTAACAGGCTGGCTTTCCAACTTGTATATTTTGTCGTACTCCGCCGAAGACCGAATCAGATATTTGATGAAGGCTTTTTTTACACCTTCTGGAGCATTAGGATCAAAACCCAGTTCTTTCATAATGTCGCCCACAGACTTCATGCATACCTCTCAAGATAGATTTCGGAAACTTCTTTCGATGTATTAACTAATGATGAGAATCTGTTGAGTGCCCTAATAAAAAGCTATTTTTTAGACAGACTATGAAAGAAATCAGTTAGTAAAAAGCTGATAAATTATACAAATACTAAGTATTATAAGTCCTTAGGCCTTTTTAAAGCTTCTTTTTGTTAATGAATATATACGTATTTTCTAATAAACTTTGTGGATAACCCTGTGGAATGGTGTTAATATCTCACCTACTTATGGTCTATATATTTAATAAAACACTATATGTAGTGGTGTGTCTAATTTTCTTAAATTTTCCTATGACAGAAAAAGTTTTTAAGCCCATGTAAGTTTTAATACTGCCCTTGCTAGACTTTTGTCTGAATCAATTAAGATCTTACGAACTCCTCACGTAAGATCATTCATGTTTTTAAAACCATCGATTTCATTTTTCAGGCCATAAAAAAACAAAGAATCCTTCATTTTCGAAGGATTCTAGAAATAGACATGCTTTATATATTGATTTGTGAGTTTGCTTAAGATCTGGCTTTTACCATTGCTTTGGTAAACTCGCGATTCATCAAAGAGATATTTTCGAGACTAATTCCTTTTGGACAGGCTGCCTCACAAGCTCCTGTGTTAGTACAAGCTCCGAACCCCTCAGCATCCATTTGGGCAACCATATTAATGACTCGTTCTTCATTTTCAACTTTTCCCTGAGGCAATAAATTTAAATGAGCAATCTTTGCTGAAACGAATAAATTCGCTGAAGCATTTTTACAAGTCGCAACACAGGCTCCACAACCTATACACGTTGCTGCAGCAAATGCCCTATCGGCATCTTTTTTAGGAACAGGTAGACAATTAGCGTCTTGTGCTCCTCCTGTATTTACCGAAACATACCCACCAGCTTCAATAATTCTATCAAAAGAAGATCTGTCTACCACCAAATCTCTCACCACAGGAAATGCCTTTGCTCTCCAAGGCTCCACAGTAATCGTGTCACCATCTTTAAAGCTACGCATATGAAGCTGACAGGTCGTAATTAACTTTTTAGGTCCATGGGCATTACCGTTAATGACCATGGAGCACATACCACAAATTCCCTCTCGGCAATCGTGGTCAAACTCAATAGGTCGTTGCCCCTCTTTAACTAAGCCTTCATTGACAACATCCATAAGCTCTAAAAAAGACATATCTGAAGAAACTCCCTCTTGAGTTCTTTCTAAAAAGCTCCCTTTATCTTTGGGTCCATCTTGCTTCCATATCTTTAAATGAATTTTCATATTATCAGACATCACCATCTCCCTATTTATATGAGCGTGTCACCAATTTCACATTTTCAAACTTCAACTCTTCTTTATGTCGACTCCACTGGCTTTCACCTACAGACTCCCAAGCCGCCACATGACAGAATTTATCATCATCTCGTTTTGCTTCATTTTCTTCTGTTTGATGCTCTTCTCTAAAATGCCCACCACAAGACTCTTCTCTTGTTAGGGCATCTCTGGCCATCAGTTCCCCAAGTTCTAAAAAGTCAGCCACTCGGCCTGCTTTTTCTAATTCTGAGTTTTTGAAGTTTGCTTCTCCAGAAACTTTTACATTTTGCCAAAACTCTTCTCTTAACTTAGGGATAGTCTCAATGGCCTTTCCAAGGCTTTGAGAGCTTCTAGACATACCGACGTTTTCCCACATAATATGACCCAACTCACGATGAATTTCATCGACAGTTTTTGAACCTTTGATATTTAAAAGTTTATTCAATTTCTGAGTTTGAACTTCTTTACTAGATCTAAAGGCTTCGTGATTTTCATCAATGGGGTCTAACTTCTTACCTGTAAAATGAGCGGCAATCGTATAAGGAATCACAAAGTATCCATCCGCTAATCCCTGCATCAAGGCCGAAGCCCCTAATCGGTTGGCACCATGATCAGAAAAATTTGCCTCGCCAAGAACAAACAACCCTGGAACGGTACTTTGCAAATTATAATCTACCCATAATCCACCCATTGTGTAATGCACAGCTGGATAAATTTTCATAGGCACCTTATAAGGATTCTCACCGGCAATCTGCTCATACATTTGAAAAAGATTCCCGTATTTCGCACTTACTGCGTCAGCACCCATTCTTTGGATCGCATCTTTAAAGTCTAAGTAAACGGCTACTCCAGTTTTGCCCACACCACGGCCTTCATCCACTCGAAACTTTGCTTGTCGAGAAGCTACGTCTCTAGGGACCAAGTTACCAAAGCTTGGATAAATTCTTTCTAAATAATAATCTCGCTCCTGGTCAGGAATTTGATTGGGAGGTCTTGTATCGCCTTTTTGTTTTGGCACCCAAACACGACCATCG
>JAGRAA010000443.1 GCA_020435185.1 Bdellovibrionales bacterium
ACAATCACCCTTATTTCATCCACACCAATAGACTTTAGGGCGAGTAGAGTTCTCATAATCATAGGTTGACCAGCAACGGGGTGTAAAACCTTAGGTAAAGAAGTCTGCATTCGCGTTCCTTTACCGGCGGCTAAAACAATGGCAGTCAATCGATCAAATTTAGAAGTTTTTTTCATACATTTAATTCCAGTTTAGTCTTTTAAAAAGGACTTAGTTTAAGTTACAACCTAACCCTAGACAAGATGGATTATAGAGTATTAAAATTAATCCATGTCTATTAATCACATTCAGAACTGGGCGCAATCAAAAGATGGGCAAGATATAGAGCTTTATACCAGTGCTCATTTTCTTACTTCTGAAACTCAAAATAAAATACTCTTCATTGGTGGAATGCATGGTGACGAACCAGCAGGGGTTGAGCTAGCCAAAAATTTGTTAAAATGGTTACAAATCACTGTGGAAAAAAAAGAACACCTTAAATTCACTATCGAATGGGCCCTCATTCCTTGCATAAACCCAGATGGATACTTAAAAAATCAAAGAACCAATGCAAACGGTGTTGATCTTAATAGAAATTTTCCCAGCTTATCCTGGACACCTCAAGAAGAAAAAAACAGATATTACCCTGGTTCCTCTGCGGCCAGTGAAGCAGAAACACAAGCTCTCGTAGAGCTCATTCAAAATGTAAACCTTAAAACTATCATTCACTTTCACTCCTGGAAGCCCTGCATTGTGAAGACAGGAGAAGATCCACTGGAGATCTCCCTGCTGCTACACGCCGCAAGTGGTTATAATATTGTGGAAACCATTGGTTACGACACCCCAGGAAGCCTTAGCCAATACGCCGGTATTGATCGGCAAATCACGGTCATCTGCACAGAAGAAAATGATGATGAACCCATTCAGTCCACTTGGGATCGATGGGGCCCTGGCCTTCAAAAAATCTTTTATGTTTAGGACTATTCCTTTTGAATCTCCTCCGTTACAATACCTAAATGCATTCATTAAAGGCCATTATTTTTGATTTGGACGATACTTTATTGGATACAAGTGGATTGCTCGTTCCACATGCTATTCATGAGTCCTGCTCAGAGCTCATTCATAGAGGCTTAAAAATTAAATTAAATCAATGTATAGAAGAAAAACGTGATTTTGCAAAATCTAACTCAAGAATTAATTTCTTTGAATACTTGGTAGAAAAGTACGCTGATGAAAGCCTAGACCCTCAAACCAAAAAACAGTTAATACGATTAGGCAAAGATAAGTTTTATAATCGTAAAATAAAAGAACCCTTAAATATGGTCGATGGTGCTAAAGATTTTTTATCTTATGCCATCCAAAAAAATCTAAAGCTCTTTCTAGTCACCGAAGGAGCTTTTGCCACTCAGAAAGAAAAGGTAGAACAACTCAATATTGGTTCTTTTTTTGAAGAGATCTTTTATGCCAACCCAGAAAATGGTGAAAATAAAGAAAGTCTATTTAAAAAAATTTTAAATTTGTATAACTTATCGGGTTCTGAAGTCCTTTGTGTAGGAAATAGAGTCGATAACGAAATTTCAGCAGGTAATCATATGCAAATGATCACCTGTTTAATAAATACAGGAGAATATAACGGCTTGATACCTAAATCAGCATCAGAGATTCCCACTTACACTTTTAAAGAATTCAAAGATTTAAAAGAATGGTTTCTACGTTGAAATCTAATGTTTTAATTATTGGCCACCCCTATCCGAACGAAGTCCGATATGGGGCAGA
>JAGRAA010000444.1 GCA_020435185.1 Bdellovibrionales bacterium
ACAAAAATTTTTTAATTTTATATGAGAATTTTGAAGTTTTAAAAAATGTCATTACAGAGAGTATTCATGAAATAATTAATATAATTGGAGAGCTCAGCGAGGGTTGCCCAGAAATAGAAGAATGTCGAGAAAACTATCTTACGTTTATTCTTACAAACGGCTCCACAATGATTGGCTACCATGGAGGACAGCAACTCTATTACAGCATCCATAAAAGTAAATGTGGAGAAAGTGCGTCTTGCCCTTTTTACTCTTCTGTCTGTGAAAACGAACAAATCTCTGGGAAAGTAAATCATTTGGTTTTATCCAGTGAACCGGTAAATGGAGAGAACGAGTGGAGATCTCTAAAAATGGGGCAATTTATAGCCGTCGACGATCAAATGAACATTCACAAGAGCTGGATAGAATAAAAAAAGGAGGCCTCTTGCCTCCTTACCCAGACCAAATTTAATGAAAAACTTATTCTTCTTCTAAAAGAGTTATAACCTCATCATCAGTTAAATGAACTACGTTTTTGTTATGTTGACAAACACCATTCATACTTACGCCACGAACAGGAAATTTCTTACTAACAACTCCTAAACAAGCTTTAGCAGATATACAAACCGCTCTAGTGGTTGCGTGCTCTTGTCCAAATTTATTATTTGCTAATCCGAGTTTAACACTATTTCCTTTTGAACTATTTAAGATACACAAATGTCTATTCCCGTCTCCGTTAGCTCCATCATGAACATGACCATGAGATTTATCACCGCACTTCTTGCCGTCATGCTCATCATCTTCTGCTACATCTACATCGCCGTTTCCACCATTATTTGTATTTCCATCGTCTACGCCATCGTCATCGGATCCACTAGCAGAACTTCCACCTGTTGGAGTATTATTGGCGGGATCATTAAAAACAACTGGCGGAGTTCCATCACCATCGCCAGAGTTTGTATTGTTGGTATTTCCTTGGGTGCCATTCCCATCTGGACCACTATTATTTCCTTCCGTTAATTGAATCGGAGGAACCGTTGCTGGAGGAGTAGATAGAATAGGAGAATTTGTATTTAAATCCTCAGACAAAGGAATATCTATATCTGCAGGAACATAATCCGCGTCATCCTGATCGATCTTTGCAACCAATTGGCCGCCACTTAATGTCTCAAATTGAACTGGACTACAGTTTTGAAATCCAAAAAGTATAAGTAAGGTAGAGCCAAGTACAATTGATATTATCTTCTTATCCATACATCCCCCATAAAAAGATTAATTATATTTATTGCAATTAGGAGGCCATGCAGAACTGGCTATATTTTGATTTGATTAACGGAAAATGTACATCCTTGCTTTTTCGCATATAAAATCGACGTAATAGAGTGAGAAACTGTTAAGATCCAGTATGAGAAGTCTTATTATGAGACGGAAAATAAGGTGCCCAATATTCCGGTAACCAGTCTTCACTAGAAACTATTGAACGTGCGGGCAATCGCTCAGGAATAAACGGTCTTCTTATTAAAGGCATATTGGCCTGATCAGGTGTTCGTCCACCCTTCTTGTTGTTACAAGGACTACATGCCGCCACCACATTAAGCCAATGATTGCCACCCCCTTGAGAGATGGGAACAACGTGATCTAATGTAAGTTGTCTAAAAGGCAACTTACTATGACAATATTGACAAGTGTATAAATCTCGCAAATATACATTTTCTCTAGAAAATTTAACAGAATGGGTAAATTTTGAATGAATATATTTTTTTAATCTTAGTACGCTGGGTACTTGAAAACTAGAATAGGCACTATTCACAAAAATTGAGCTATGGTATTCAACAACTTCTACCTTATTTGTAAACCAAAGCAATAAGGCCTTTTGCCAATTTACGATTTTAATTGGCTCATAGCTAGAATTTAAAACCAAAGATCTCGCAAGAGTCTCGTTGAAAGCATACCTCCTTATTTAAGTAGGTGTCCTCCGTATGTCCCATATTATCCGCTACCAGAGAGGCTTTCCTCTAATAATATTGTTTCGTGGATATTTTCACTTAGCAAGTAAATCTTTTGAGAAGATACTTATAAGTTTCATTTAGAAACACTAAAGTATCAATTTAAGACTTAGGTCCTATAAGATACTCTTTATCTTATGACATGTACTCTTCGGTTATTCTTATGAAGAACAAATTTTTTGGATAACTACCGGGTAAAAATTCTTTTCCAGCTCTTGCGTTTTCGTTTTGATTGTATCCAAAGTATCTCCAGACTCAATTTTAAATCTTTCTTGAACCAAAATTTCACCTTCATCATAATGCTCACTCACGTAGTGAATAGTAATCCCGGAGTATTCTTCACGACTCTCAAAAACAGCTCTGAAAACATGGTCCCCATACATTCCCTTGCCTCCAAATT
>JAGRAA010000445.1 GCA_020435185.1 Bdellovibrionales bacterium
CCCATGAACACTCTCCTGCGCAAAGGGCGGGAGTTGAAAAAAAGATATTGAGTTTTAGGGAATTCTTCAAGGAGCGCACGACTCTCCATCAAGTAGATCTTAGTAAAAACTGGGAGGATTTTGTTAAAAGAAGAGACCCTCTTTCTAGAAGAGTCATTCAGGGCTACAAAGGAATTTGATTCTTCCCATTAATCCCAACTAAGACTCAATGAAGATTCCAAATACTACAGAAATACACCCTCCATCTCACTTCAAAGAATAGGCTGAAGATCTCCATACATACTTCGAGGCTCTCTTCAGCTACTCTTCCGGGCGCACAATATTCCAATAATCATAATTGAACTCGTCTAAAAATGAAAAAAGCTTTAGAATAGGCAGTCCTTGTATCGACGAAAAGTCTTCGGACTGAATAGATTGCATTAACAACAGACCTTTCGATTCTATTTTGTAGCTGCCTGCGCAGTCCAAGGGGTTGTCCAATTCAATATATTTGTGAATTTGTGTTTTATTTAAAGGTTTCAACTGGAGTTGAGTAATATCCGTATGTATTTTTACTTCATTTTTATAGAGAGCACAAATCGAGGTCATTAAGGAATGCGTCTTTCCAGATAAGAGACGGAGTTGTTCGAGGGCCTTATCTGGAGATCCTGGTTTACCATAAATTTTGCCTTTAAATTCTAACAGCTGGTCACTTCCTATGATAATGTGGTCAGGATATTGAGTTTTTAGGCTTTCTGCTTTTTTAACAGCTAACAACTGGACTAGCTCCTGTGGAGCTAGTCCAGTGTTTTTTAGAGACTCCTCGTCAAAGAGAGGAGATGCTTGATCAAATTGGAGTCCTAAATTTTCAAGTTGCAGCTTTCTATAGGGAGAGCTACTAGCTAGGAGGATTTTCATAAAGTCCCTTGCTTTCATGGTGTAGATTTTGTTTAATAACTTCGGGCATTAGTAAAAAGGAAAACAGCTATGAAATCAAGTTTTGTGCATCATTTTGACCCCTTTGCTATTGAATTTACTTGGTCTCCTTTGGTGAGTATTTTTGGAGAAGGAGTTGGTATTCGATGGTATGGATTGGCTTATCTCACAGGATTTTTATGTGCTTACTTGGTTGTTCTCTATATGGCCAAAAAAGGAACCATTGAGTTAAAACCCGAAAAGGTTGGCGATTTTATCACCTATGGAGCTATTGGAACCATGGTTGGGGGGCGATTAGGTTATGCCTTTTTTTATGCTCCCGAATTACTCTGGACTATCCACGCAAAATTCCCTTATTGGGGCGTCTTAGAGGTTCATAAAGGAGGGATGGCTAGCCATGGGGGAATTCTTGGCATCGTAGTGGCCTGCTTTCTTTATGCAAAAGTTAATAAATTAAACCCACTTCAGTTAATTGATTTGACCAGCTTAATGGGAGGAGTTGGGATATTTTTCGGTCGAATGGCGAACTTTGTAAATGGAGAGTTGTTTGGCCGGGTCTGTGATGAGGGTTATCGATGGGCTGTGAAATTTCCCACAGAAATGTACTACTGGGCTTCTTACAAGGTAGATAAATTAAAGTCTTTAGAGCCAGCGGCTATGTTTATTGGTAAAGTAAAAAACGGCTCTCAAGAGATTATTGTTGATCATGACAAATGGAGTTATTGGGTAGATAGGTATCAATTTGGAGGGTTGAGTAAGGCGAGCGTAGATTACGTGATCCACAAATCAGAAGTTATGGTCCAAGCCGGTAATCAAGAAATGATTAACATCATGGCCCAGGTTTTATCTCCAAGATATCCATCACAGATTTTTCAAGGTCTCTTAGAGGGGCTTTGCGTATTTGTACTCCTTTCTCTTTTCTGGATGAAGCCTCGTAAGCCAGGTATGATCACTGCTGCGTTTGGTTTTTTGTATTCTCTAGCTAGAATTTTAGGAGAACAGTACCGTATGCCAGATGCATTTATTGGGTTCGAGTTATTTGGGTTAACGCGAGGTCAGTGGCTGAGTTTTGGTTTGTTGGGAATCGCAGTTGTATTTTTTATTATTGCTTGGAAATCTAAATCTCAGCCAAGCGGTGGTTTTTCGAAATGAGAGAGTCAGTCTATAATAAAATGACGCGTAGCCGACCATTCGGATTCCAACTCCTCTTCTCCTACAGCCTTTACTCTCCAGCTATAACGACCTTTTGTTAGTGGTAGAGTGAGAATAATTTGATTTTCATTTAGCTTACTTTCTTTTATTACTTTCTTATTTTTATCTAGAACTTGAAAAGTATATCGTAAAGTATGTTGAGTTTTATTCCAGCGACATACTATGGGTGTGATCATGGTGCCTTGACTTGGAACAATAGTATTATCGGAAGGAACAAGTAAGCGAGGCGAGAGTAATGGTTTAGAAAGCGAAATTTCCACTGTGCTGGGTTTTGAGGGTAAAGAAGAAGGGTTTCTACTTGAATCTAATGCTGTGACTGTAGCTTTAAATTTTGAGGGTTTATCCATCGAAAGCTTCAATAGAGGCTTATTTGAATAATAAATAGTTTTTTCTAGAACTCCTTTCAAGGGAGTTAGTTGTATTAGATATTCTTGAGCGAGTGGGGATGATAGCCATTCAATGTCTATTCCATGCTTCTTGATTACAGGCGTTAATTTAATATTGATCTTGTTTTTTAATATTTTAGGTCGAGGGAGAAGAACTTTTAATAGTCCTACTTGACTATATCCACTAGGAGGTGAGTTTTTATTAATCGCTTCAACTCTCCAATAGAATATCCCTGGTGTTAACTTTTTCCATATATACGTGGTGGACAATATTTTTTCTTGAAAAATTATTTTCTTAAATGATGAATTTGATGATATTTGTAGTTTATAAAAATCGGCATTGGCTACGCTACGCCATTTAAATTCAGGAAATGATATTAGAGGGGGGATGTTTGATGCAAGCTCTCTTTGAGAATAACTAGGTTTGAGTTTCATAGTAAAAGTAAACTTTGGTTTTAAGAGAATTGGCTTTTTTAAGAGTATGCGTTCAGCTACAGAGTTTATGGTCGATTTTAAAGATGTGTCTTCTGCGGATTGTAAAGTTGTTTGAGTCGAAGAATGTTCTGGTATGGTCTTAGGATTTATCTCAGACTTGTCGACTTTTTCCTGAGCATAGTTGTCTTCATTGGTTATAGTTTTATTAGAAACTTCCTGAGATATCTTAAAAACTTGTTGATTGAGCAAAAAAAATATAAAAATAATAACGAATAAAAATGATGAAAAATATAAAATAGAATTTAAAAATGAAATAGAATCTTTAGTCTGTTCTTGCTTTAAATCACTAATGATATCATCTATGTTTTTATACCTTTCTTCGGTATCTTTATGGCACATTTTTAAAATGATGGATTTTATGTCCTCAGAAATGATCAAGTTTTTATAGCTGGGGAAAGTAAGATTTTCATTTAAAATACTCTCTATAACTTCCTTGCGCTTTGTTGCAAAAAAAGGGTTTTTTCCTGTGAGCAGTTTATAAAATAAAATTCCTAAACTCCATATGTCGGATTGGACTGTTGCATGATTTTTTGTTATTAACTCTGGAGATAAATAGAGAATACTTCCTAAAAGATTTTCTCCAATAGCAGTCTCATTAAAATTTTCTGATGCAAATTCGGCAATTCCGAAATCAACAATCTTAATTTTATTTTCTTTTGTAACCATGATATTTTTTGGTTTAAGATCTCGATGAATAATATTTTGTTGATGAAGAATTCTTACACCCAATAATATTTTATAAAAAATATTCAAAGCTACTTTTGTGGTAGGTAATTTTTTTTTGATAACTTTATCCAAGGATTCGCCATCAATATACTCCATAGCAATGTAGTGGACGCCTTCTTGTTCACCTAGTTGATAGATTGTTACGATATTGGGATGATTGATTTGGGCTAGAGCACGTCCTTCGCTAAAGAACTGTTCAATAACTAGAGCACTATTTAGCATTTCAGGAGAAATTATTTTTAAAGCAACCTTACGTTGGAGGTGATTTTCGTAGGCTTCATAGACCTCTCCCATGCCTCCCTTCCCCATAAGACGCATAATTTTATAGGGCCCGATGAAAGAGCCGATTTCTAGACGTTGGTCTGTGCCTGATAACTTCATTCGCTATAAATATCGGAATTCTTAATTAAAAACTAAATAAGTGTGATACTATTTGTTAAGTTTTTAAGAGAGATGAGTTGGTCAAATATTTTTAGAAAATATTTATTTTTGGACAAAGAGTGAGTCGTTATTTATTTTTTATATTGCTGGTTATATATGTCTTTTTTGGGTCCAATGCCTTTAGTCAAGTAAAGTGGTATGAGCCAAAACTTAAGCCTAGTAAGTCAACAGGAATATCTTATGTGCTGCTCATTGGCAAAGTAGAGCCTAAAGTATCTGTAGAAGTGAATAACTCTAGTTTAATTACTATACAGTATGCTCAAGAAGAGCAAAAGGTAGGTCCAAGAATTTTAAAGCGCAAAATAAAAGTTAATTCAAAGGGTTTTTTTAAAATCCCGTTGAAGGTTCCTTATGGATTGTATCAACTTACTATTAATTTGAGAGAGAAAAAAAAACAGCCGAAGCCAATTTTAATTACAATGAGAGTTGATAATGAGTCTGTTAACTTAAATGTTAAAGTTATTCGAAAAACTAAAATTCTTAGAATTAAAGAGGGACAAAAAAAAGTATATAGCTTGGGGTTGGGTCTTTCTGGTTTTTATGGCTCGGAGACGAGTTTATCTTCGGAAATAGGTGAGTACTCTTTAAAAAAAACTGATTTACTAGCCCCTTCATTTTTATTTTATCAAAAACTAAAATTTTGGAAATGGGGCTTGAATTTTATACAAGCTAACTTAAGATTTAGTGATTCCATTCTAGATAAAGAACCCGACAAGAAGAATAGTACATATCAGAATTTATCTTTTGGAACACAATTTAGATTTAATGAAAAATCAAACTTTTGGTTTTCATCTATGCTAGATTTAACGAATAGACCAATTCTATTTTTTGATGTCAATTCGTTGCCAAAGATTACTCAGGTAAAAGTATATAGACTTACTTTTGGTTCATCTTATCTTTATGAAAAAAAAGATTTTAGTATCGATTTTGGTTTGAATATAAAGTTTCCTGTGGCAGTAAAAGTAGATTCAGGTGAGATTGTACATGGTTCGAATCTGACATTTGCATTAGATTCTAATTATAACTTTAAGATAAATAATAATTTTTACATGAACCTTGGATTCAGTTTTGAGCAAGACAAATATTCAGTAGAATATAAAAATTTGTCTAATTTAATAGAATCACAAGAAGAGGAGACACAATTGTCTAGTTTCTTAAGTATTATGATGATTTATAGATGGGAAAAAATTGAAAAACCTTCGTTATTAAAGAAAAAGAAGAACTAAGACATTAATTTTTATTTTTGATAGAAACCAAAGAAAGCACCGCTATTACTCGTATTTGGAATATCAAAATGACTAGCTCCAACAACTAAGTCGTACCCGTCGGCAGAGATAGAACTTCCAAATAGATCCCCTTCTGATAAACTATCCAGAATAACTTTTGATTCGAGCTTCATTGTGTTTAAAGCAGTATCTTCAAAATAGGCGAATACAGATCCTTTTTTGTTAGTGTCCTCGGGACACCCAATGTAGACTCGTAATTTTGACTCTACTTCTGTCAAAGAGAGGCTACGTCCACAGTATTTTGAATCCGCTTCAGCATCAAAAGCCTGCTTAAAAATAAATGTACCATTTCCTTTTTTAAATAAATAAGCTTTTCCTCTATTAGAATTGGCTTTTGGAGCGCTTACCAATATATAATTGTTATTCGCGACAAGAGATGATCCAAAGTCTTCGTAAGAGCCTCCCACTAGAGGGGTCGGTTGTAGAGTAAAGCCTCCGGTATTTCTTGTGAAAACGTGAACTTCTCCACTCTGACTAGACCCTCCTTTTAAGTCTGAAATCACTGCGAATGTGTCCGTTAAGGCGACTTTAACTCTGTCTGGTCCGTTGGAGGAATTAATCGCTGAGAAATTTAAACTATTGGTGATTTGCCAACTGCCATTTTTTTCAATGTAGAAAGCCGCTTCAACGGCATAATGACCAGTTCCAATGAGTCCTTCGTTTAAATTTGCGCTTACCGATGCTCCAAAATATTGATTTGAGGAAGTGCTTGGCCCCCAAATTAATCCAGTTTTAGTCCACTGACCATTGTTTTGCCTTTCGTAAATAGTTACAGCTCCTTGGTTGAAAGTAGGATTGGATGACTTAGGAGCTCCAATGAGCAGTAAATTTCCAGATAATGAAATGCTATAGCCAAAACCTTTTAAATTTGTTTGATCAGGGTTTATAATTTGATCTAAGAATATTGTTTTTTTATCTTCA
>JAGRAA010000446.1 GCA_020435185.1 Bdellovibrionales bacterium
CACCAATTAGTATTTTGACCACTGGGGGAACAATAGAGAAGTCTTATAGTGAGTTTGATGGCACGTTGTTGAATAGAACTTCTCTTGTAAGAACTCATCTTTTAAAGAGGCTTCGTCTTCCGTATTCTCAAGTGAGAGTTAAAGATTTATTGTCAAAAGACTCTCTTTATATGACCAATGAAGATAGAAGATTTATATACACACAAGTAGAATCTGAGCTTGCTGAAGGGAGAGCCGTCGTCGTTTTGCATGGGACAGACACCATGGAGCATACGGCAAAATTTTGCCTAGAGAACATTAAAAATTTAAATCATCCCGTGGTTTTTACAGGAGCTATGAAGCCTTTAGGGTTTGATGATTCAGATGCTCAGCAAAACTTTACTGAGGCTTTGTACGCGGCTGCAGTAGTGGCTTCAGGAGTTTATATTTCTTTTCATGGTAAGCTTTTTAAAGTGCCTAATGTAAGAAAAAATAAGGCGCTAGGTACCTTTGAAACCTATGACCTATAAGGTTTCTAGTTGTTTAAAGTAGTTATTTTATTTTTGACCAAGTGTCTTTAAGGGTAATTGTCCGATTAAAAACTAATTGATCAGTTTTAGAGTCTTTGTCTAGACAAAAATAGCCTACTCTTTCAAATTGGAAACGGTCACTTTCTAAGGCTTCTTTCAGAGAAGGCTCTAAATAAGCTTTTTTAATAATATTCAAAGATAGCGGATTTAGATATTCAGTGAAATCTTTAGATTTATCCGCTGAAGGCTGATTAACGGTAAATAGTCGATCATAGAGTCTCACTTCTGCCTCCAGTGCGGTGCTCCTATTCACCCAATGAATGATCCCTTTTACCTTTTTTTGTCCTTCTGGAGTTTTTCCGTGAGCCGTATCAGGATCATAGGAGCAGAGCAGTTCTTTAACTGTTCCGTCAGGGTGGGTAATGACTTCGTCACATTGAATAACATAGGCGTTTCTTAGGCGAACTTTCTTTCCGGGGCCAAGTCTGAAGTATTTATTGGGAGGATCCATCATAAAATCATCGGAATCGATATAAATCTCTCGAGAAAAAGGAATCTCTCTTTTTCCCCAGTCCTCTTTCATGGGATGTACTGATGCTGAGAGTGTTTCTATTTTTCCTTCTGGAAAATTGGTTATAGTCACTTTAATCGGATCAAGAACCGCCATTGCTCTTTTTGAACATTCATTTAAGTCATCTCTAATTATTCCTTCTAAAGTGGCGAGCTCAATGACACTTTCTTTTTTTGTAACGCCCACTTGATTATATAGATTTCTAATGGATTCAGGTAAAACACCTCTTCGTCTTAAACCTCTTATAGTGGGCATTCTAGGGTCATCCCAGCCGTTAACAATATTTTCTTTTACCATTCTTAAGAGGTTTCTTTTGCTTAAAACCGTGAAGTCCAATTGAAATTTTGCAAATTCTATTTGTTGTGGATGGCAAGGAGTATTTAGCGTGTCTAAGACCCAATCATAAAGTGGTCTATGGTCTTCAAACTCAAGGGTGCACAAAGAATGAGTGATCCCTTCAAAGGAGTCACTCAGGCAGTGAGTAAAATCATAAAGAGGATAAATACACCATTGATCACCAGTTCTTTGGTGATGGGTTTTTCTGATTCGGTAAATGGCAGGATCTCTGAGATTCATATTTGGAGAGGTCATATCAATTTTTGCTCTTAGAACGTAGGAGCCTTCAGGATGTACACCCTTTCTCATTTCTTCAAAAATTCTTAAATTCTCACTCACAGGAAGGTCTCTGTTAGGGCTATTTTTTCCGGGTTCAGTGAGAGTTCCTCGGTAAAATTTCATTTCTTCTGGAGAAAGATTGCAAACATAGGCTTTTCCACATTCTATGAGTTGAACGGCCATTTTATAGATGTTCTCAAAGTAGTCTGAGGCGTAAAACAGCTTGTCTTTCCAATCAAAGCCTAACCATTTAATATCTTCTTGTATAGCCTCTACATATTCCATGTCTTCAGCATCCGGATTGGTATCGTCGAATCTGAGGTGGCAAACTCCATTATACTTCTCGGCGGTGCTAAAATTTAGACAAATACTTTTAGTGTGCCCTATATGAAGGTACCCGTTTGGTTCTGGAGGAAATCGAGTAACAACCTGGGAGTTGTTTTTTCCCTCTTTTAAATCTTTATCGATAATTTGATGGATAAAGTTTGGACCAACTGGTTTTTCATTTTTAGAATTTGTTGCTTCTGAACTCGTCATAGGGCACTTTCTGTCTTTCTTTTTTTTCAGTTTTTACTATTTATTTTTTCTGCCATTTTTTCTTTTATCTTTTTGCTCTTGGTGAAAATTTCTTCTTCGTTCTTGCTGTTCTTTTTTGAAGGATTGATTTTCTCCTTTTTGCATTTGTCGGTGAGCTTGACGGTTGGCTTTCATTTCGTCACGCATTTGTTTTCTAAGCTCTTTTTTCTTTTTTTGGAACTCTTTTCTTTGTGCAGGGTCATTTAGATTATATTGAGATTTTAAATCCTGCATTTTTTTCTGATTTTCTGCTCTTTTGGTTTTTTGCTGATCTTTAAAGTTTGCGTTTTCTTGCATTTGTTGACTTTTGAGGGCTTCTCTTTTGGCTTTCTGATCGGCATTGAAGTTTTCTCGATTTTGTTGCATTTCTTGCTTCATTTCTTCTTTAGGGCTTTCGTCTTCAGAATACGCGGTGGGAGTAAGTAAGGTGCAAAGGGCAAAAACAGAGAGTGTTCTCACTAGGGTGTTCTTTAAAGATGGTCTCATTTAAATCTCCTAACAGGGCGGTGAGCCCAATAATATAATTTTAAGGCTTTGTTCATAAGCACTTTCTCATTATTATGGAGAGTGTCTAAGGCTCATGCAATGGCAAATTGCAAACTATTTGCGTCAATTCCTTGGGCGAGTTAGAGTGACCATCTAAGAGAGTGTTTTGGAGGATTTATGCTTCATATGACCACAAAAATAGCTGGTCCCCAAAGGGGTAATTATTTAGAATCGTCTCGGCGGGATAGAGAACAGTTATGGCAAAACCCTCCTGGGTTTATTCAGCTTTTGAATAAACGAGAGGTGTTAGAGGGTGCTGAAGCCTAC
>JAGRAA010000447.1 GCA_020435185.1 Bdellovibrionales bacterium
CCTTTAGGTCAATAAATGTAACCTTCACCGAAGATCTCCTTCACGTAAGATTATTTTGGAGTCATCATGCTCTATTTCCTTAAAATAAGCATAAAATAAAAAAAAAAAAAAAAAAAGAAAGCCCTTAGCACTCTCCTCAATCGCCCTGTATTCCCCGGCTTTCTCACTCGGCCTTCATAACTACCAATCAGACAAGCTTTTGTTGGTCGGTATAAAGATCATAAAATTTACTGATATATGTTAATACTTTATTAAAAACCCGCCTCTATAATGACTGAATAGATACAAATTTGATTCTTCTGAAATAACAATTTTAGCCCGTTAGGTTTGAAGAAAGTTTTGATTAAAAAGTTCGATCTTCGCAAAAGAATGTCGAATAAAACTTAGAGAAAAGTTCGTACCGCAACAGAAGAAATCAATGAAGAAACTTTTTCCTTTATAGTAGGATACCTTATGAAAAGTTTTAAAATAGAAATTATTTATTTCTATTTAGTTCTGATTAAAGACTTAAACCTTTCAGGGTAAACTTAAAGTTTTTCATTGGTAACCTGATTGACTTACAAAAAATCGTAAACTCTTTTAACCAGTGACTAATTAAATTTAATCTGACAATCATTATTTATACAACTTAAATAACGAATTTTTAAATTTACTTTTATGCACTCAAAGGACCTTATTTGCTGACTCTGAAAGATATTTTTAAGCAAAATCTTAATCGTCTCATTAAAGAAAAAGGTCTATCACAAAGAGACTTAGCATTAAGAATTGGACTTGTACCTCAAGCTCTGAATAAATACGTAAAAGGATCACGCTATCCAGGTTTAGATATACTTGAAAAATTAGCATCAGGCCTTGGTGTATCACCAATAGAGCTTATTACTCCTCCGCCAAAAAAAAATGAACGTGTTGAACAAAATTTACAACTTCAACTCGATGAAGAACAGACTAGAGAGCTTATTTTTTTAGTAAATAAATTTGGAGGATGGAATTTTTTATATCGATATTTAAAAGAAGAATTAGCCATTATAGAAAAAAACGAAAAAGAACTTAATTTAGATGTAGCCAAAAAAGAAATTTCCGACCATTCTAGACTCTCTCACAAGCAAAAGATTATTACTAACCTTTTGCTTAACAAACAGGAAGTGGAAGATGAGTGAGTTTTTATTAAATACTTCTTTGAGCTCAAGTGACTTTATACGCCAAGTACGCTTAAAAAATAATATATCTGACTTAAAAGCTTCTTATCGTCTAAATGTTTCACTTTCAGAGTATATACAAATGGAATCTGCTCCTCACAAATTGGCGCTTTTAAAATTAAGTAAACTTCTCTTGGCTATCGAGTGCTCTCCCAAAGAGCTCATTCACCTTCAATCTATTGTTATTCGAGAACGAGCTCTCCAAATGAACAACATTAGTAAAATGGTCATAGAAAAGAAAAAAGCCTCAAATGACGACCGTCAATAGACTTTTTCTCACCTCAAACTAACAATTCTCTTGTGATTCTCATAATTTTTAGATTTTTTTTAAATACAAGAAGAACTCTTTCCTTGAAAAGCAAACCACGCCATTATAGCGCGACACCAGTCACAGTATATCTCTACTCAAAGGAGTTAAAATGAAATACTTAAAATCACTTTCATTTTTTTTAACATTTATTTTTATTTCTTTATCAGCCTATGCTAACCAAGAAGACTTACTTTTTAAGTCCTACTCCCCTGAACAACTTATCTCGCAACGACCTTCTCTTTATCAAAACATTCCTTTTTCCTTATTATTTCCCGTAAACAGATGGGCTCAGATAAATATTAATGCACCTACAACCAATTTAGTAAAAGACATTGGCGGATCCCCTTCAATTGAAGATGATGCCGGGCTAAGAATATTAACTATCGATGGTAAAAAATCTAATTATCATCAAGTTGCTGTTCAACTCGCGTCCAGAGGAATTCTTCAAACAGGAGATGTTTTAGTCAAGAGTAATGTTCGCTCAGCATCTGCAGGAATGTACTACCAGCTTCAAGGTGGAGCAACTCACTCTGCAATCATTATAGTTAAAGAGGTTGGGAACGAGAAAAGAGTTTTCAACATTGATATGCCCGCTTATGAGGCAGGGAACCTTTCTAGCGAATGGTATAGAACAAGTGCCACAGCTCCATACGAACACTACCATATCTTTAGACCTATCCATATCACCTTAGAAAAAAAGAAAAATCTAGAGGACTGGGCCTGGCAATACTATACCCATCGAGAAAAAATATATGGCGGATCCCCAAAAACTCTTACAATAATAGATAATCAAGGCCGAGTCCTGCTAAAAAACTTTTCATTCAGAGGAAATTACACCTTTAATAGTGACTATTCAAAATCCAGCTTTGATGACTCTAACCAAGATGTCACTCTGATGGCTTTAAAAGCTGCTGGAAAAATTAACGGATATTTCACAAGACCTCATTCTGACTATTGCTCCGGATTTGTTTATAATATGCAGCTTTTAAAAGGGTGTCGTTTTGATTCTATTCCGTCTTCGCCGTCTACTCCTAAAGATCGTGTTTTAAGAGCCCTCAACCTGTGTATTGATAAAGAAGGTGTATTTTATCCCATGAATGTATTCTCTAACCCTTCAAACCCAGGATTAGTGGATGGTCCACTACTAGCCATGCAAGCCTTGAAACTTCCTTTAGATAAGAAAAAACAGGTCTTACAACAGCTCGTTGATTCCATCTTTGAAACCAACCTCGATACAAACTTTAGATCTTCCCATCAATCCGCGGCCATTGCTTTTGATGCTTTAAAACCTTATATAAAGCACTATTATCAACTCATGCTAGACAAAAAGATCATGGACGGACAACAAATACAAAATCAAATCATGGCTCAGTCTACGGCAGAGATTAAAGCCTTTTTATCCGCGCTGAATTATCCTCCTTCAGCATTTATAATCAACTCACTTCTCCCAAACGACCACCCTGAGAAAAAGTTTAAATATATACTCACCTTAGATTTTGATAGAGAAGAATAGGTTCTCACTGAAGATCTCTACTTCCGT
>JAGRAA010000448.1 GCA_020435185.1 Bdellovibrionales bacterium
ATTACAATTAGGGTGTTTTGTGCTCTCTCGTCTTTTGTCCTCAGTAATTGTCATTTAGTCAGCAAGAAGTCTTCCTTCAGAGTATTGTTCTTCTTCATATTCAAACCAGGTTTTAGGAACAGAATTTTTATCTAGTCCCAATTTCACCCTTAGCTTCTCGTTATAATTTGCAAGCCTAAAATAATGAAAGCTGGAGCCAATTAGCCATGCTCCTAGAAACCCAGAAAGGCAACTATTGCCATCATAGTTGTTTGAGTTGCAATTTGGGTTTGCAAGGAGGCTTGCAGTTACTAAGCCAGGTAGCACCCATCCACTCCAGTGATTGATGTTTGGTGGAACAACCCCAACCTTTCGGTAAGTTTTTGAAAGGCTTTGATGGGTATAATATCCATGAGACTCTGGCAAGCCCATCTTTGCTCCTACCCCTGAAGCGTCTTTTAAAGCAAAATGCTTATATTCAGAAAGAGAATTGTCTGGTTTTTGGTTTTCTATATTTAAATTTTTTCCATGATAGGTAGTAGCACAAGCTGAAATTAAAAATAGGATTGATAATAGGGTTGTTAGTTTCATTATTAGTCTCCTCAGAAAAATCAATCATCGTTAAAAATTAACTATGCATGATTTTTTTAATATCTTGTTTAAGTTTTACAACCTCTAGGTCCGTGATGTTGAGTTTTGAGTTTGTGGCCTCAATTTTTTCTAATGCGAGTAAGACTTCATATAGTATCTCTGAAGCAGTATAATTGTAATGTTTTGCTTCGTATAAGTTCTTGCTGTCATCATCTCTACCGGAACTTCTTAATTGCTTAATTAAGTTATCAACTCTATCATAAATTTCTTTTAGACGTGTATCCGACATAATTTTACCTTGTTATATGAGATTTCATAATAATGTCTCCCTCTGAGACTACGACTTCTATCGCTCCACCAAAAATTGTATCTACACTTGTAACGACAAAGTCGGGCACAAAGCAGCCCTAAAAATAAGAATAAAAGTAAGTAATTTTAAATACATATATTTTTATGGAGCAAAATCTACACCAAAAATTGATAAAATTTTGGCCTATGAAAAGGCTATAAATCCGTGCCCTGCTCACACTCAGTTCTGAAATTGTATTCTTCTTTCCTCCACTATAAAATCGATTTGATGGCTAAAGACTCATTAAATTCTAATACAGTATGGAAATTTGAATCTAAGAGTTGGCTTGCTGGGGTGACAGTTCTACGATCCCAAGGGATATGCCCTAAAAACCAAAGCCTCCAGAGAGTTAGAGAATGATTTGAGTTCTCATCTAAAAGCTCTTTAAAAGTTTGAACCTTACCAATTGATATTCCAATAGACTGGTAAACCATGTAAACGAATTTGGAGCAGAAAAGTTTATCTGAATCAAGGTTGAAACCGAGATTATAAAATCTCCCCATTAAAGATTGACCGACAGATTTCATTTTAAGCAATTCGTCTTTATCCAAGCCATCGAGATACCTCCTAATTTCAAATCGATACTTTGCCGAACGCTTTAAAAATTCGCAAAGCGGTGTTTGTTTGGACAAAGGAATCTTGCTTTCGTAGACCACCCATTGATTCGTCTTATTTTTAAAAACAATTCCAACGTGAGAGGTCCACGACTGAGTGCTAGAGGCGACTTCGCGAAAAAGAAAGTTTGGGATATCAATGAAAATTAGATCTCCTTCTTTAAGAATTCCTTTGGCTGTTGAGCAGACCTCTTCTAATTGCAATGGGTATTGTATACTGGCAAAAGATGGGTTTGCTTTCAAGGTTGGAATAAGTAGAAAAACCAAGATGGCAATTTTATGCACATCTCGAAACAATAACATTTCCTTGAGTCTCAACTCTCTTTGTGTTGTAAACCCACACCTGTCAGACCATGTTTTTGGATTTTCATAGGTCCCAAAAATCATATCCCAGAAAACAAAATCACCATAATTGTTCTTATGGTAATCATAC
This sequence comes from Bdellovibrionales bacterium, assembly GCA_020435185.1. GTDB lineage: Bacteria > Bdellovibrionota > Bdellovibrionia > Bdellovibrionales > UBA1609 > JAGRAA01. Next base: position 1,967 of record JAGRAA010000448.1, read on the forward strand.
TGATGGTGAATTCGATGCATTTCGGGTCGTTGAAAAATGTAACCAATCCACTGTGGAGTTTTTATATTTGTATGATAGAAAAACTCACCTAGGGCCGTGAAAAGAGTATAAATGGCACCAGCCTCTAAGCTTAGTCCCAAGATTGTATAAATTAATAGACTTCCAATTATAGAGTTAAAAATCATTTCGAGTGGGTGTTTATAAAACGATGTTATAACCTCTAAT
>JAGRAA010000449.1 GCA_020435185.1 Bdellovibrionales bacterium
TATCAGAAAAGGACTTTTAAAGAAAAAGTTGCTTGAAGATAAAAATTCTGAAAAATTTCAATTTAAAACCAAATCTTCTGAAATTAAAAAAATGTTTAGAACTGTTGATAAACTCCTATCAAGCAACAGTAATGCCTCCATTTTAATCAATGGTGAATCTGGAACAGGTAAAGAATTTATGGCCAAGTATATTGCCAATTACCTTGGAAAGCGTTTAGTGGCGGCCAATATGGCAAGTATTCCCAAAGAAACAGCGGAGTCCGAGCTTTTTGGACATATTAAAGGGGCATTCACCGGGGCCACTGCAAATAAAATTGGACTTCTTGAGCAAGCTCATAACGGTGTTTTCTTTTTAGATGAAATTGGCGATTGCTCCCCTGAAATTCAGGCTAAACTTTTGCGGGCCATTCAAGAAAAAGAAGTCATGCCTGTGGGTTCAACGGTTCCTAAGAAAATTAATCTTAGATTTATCGCCGCCACTCATCATGATTTAGATACATTGGTTGCAAACGGAAGATTTAGATTAGATCTTCAGCAAAGATTGAGTACATTTGTATTTAGACTTCCAGCCTTAAGGGAGAGGCCAGAGGATATAGAGTTTTACGCCACCATGTTTGTAAACGAGCTATCTAATGGCGAGTTTTATAGTCTTTTCCCCTCGGCATTAGCTGCTTTAAATGAATATGGTTGGCCAGGAAATGTACGTGAACTTAGAAATGCCATAGAAAGGGCCATGGTCTTTACCCACAGAAAAACCATTGATGATTCTGTGATTTATAGATCTCTTAATATTTCAGCAAAAGAAGAAATTGAAAAGACCATCAAGCCTGAAATTGATTTTGAACGGCTACTTGAGGCGGAACAAAAAAATATTATCATTGATGCTCTAGAAAAAGTAAAAGGCAATAAAAAGCAGGCCGCCAAATATTTAGGGATGCATTTTTCAACATTGCACCGAAGAATTAAAAAGCTACAAATGGAAGATATTATCCCCAAGGGGAAAAATGGCAGACCAAATATATCTTCCATAAATAGTGCAGAAGGAAGCTTATAGTGAATTCATTTATAAATAAGAGTGCCAAATTCAATTTAGTTTTTGTCCCAGGTGGCCCTGGTTTAAGTTCGATATCATTTAACCGACTTGAAGACTTAAAAAATGATTTTGGTCTCTACTTTTTTGACCCCATGGGAACAACAACTCTTCTAAAAACTGATCCGACCTATGAGGTTTTACTAAATGAGCTTAAGGAAGCCGTTACGAATATCGAAAACGTCATTCTTTGTGGCCATTCTGCTGGTGGCATTCAATCTATTGATCTCGCATCCCGTGGATTAAAAAATATTAAGGGTGTTATTGTTATAGGTTCTCCGGTAACAGGATATGCCTTTGAAGTTTTAAACAAAAACTTTGATGTGGAATTAAGCGATGAACAAAAAGATTTAAACCACAAGCTGGATCACGCTCCTACGGATCAAATCTATAAAGATTGGTTCATCGCCTTTAGGGATTTTTATTTTAATCCAAAAACTGCCCACAAGGATATTGAAGTCATCATGCAGGACTCTGTTTGTGTAAAAAGCTACTCTATGTCGATTTCGGAAAGTGCCACCAAAGAAAACTGCCTTAAAAAGTTAAAAGGCATGAATTTACTAAAGCTATATATCGCAGGTGATCTTGACCGAGTTTTGTCACCAGACTCCGCTAAACATGAGGCAAATCTCGGTGGCTTTGATTTAACTTTAATTAAAAATGCAGGGCATTTTGCCCAGTATGAGCGTCCGGCAGAAACAATGGATGCCATAAGAAAATTTTTAACAAATAAGGGGGAATAAAATGAAAATTGCGCTAAAAACCATTGCTCTATTTTTGGCCATCGGTGCTATGGCTCAAAGTATCTATAGCTACGCTAATGAAATAGAAAACCTTCCACAACTTATCCATGAACAGGAAGAAGTTTTAATGGATTTACTCAGCGGCAACACCAATGCTGTTCCACTTGCTGAAGGGACTGAATCACCTGTGTCTGATGCTGAAAGACAAAAGCTTATCATTAAAAACATGGTTCACTATATTCGTTTGATTGAGGGGCAAAAAACTCTTCTTGAGGAACTTAAAAAGCAAAATTACCCAGACTTAAACGTCAGAATGATTCTTGAAGGGCGAAGCGAGCCAGGGATCTAAATGATGGATAATAGTTTGACCACGGCAAAAGATTACCGAAAATATATGGGGAGCATTTTTATGCTCTCCTTCGGTATCATTTCTTTTGCTAGGTGGAACAATTCTGGCGAACTCTTTTTTCTATTATTGGCCTTTAGAGACTTTGTAGCATCCTATTTTTTGGCCAAAAGAGAAAAGGCCGAAATCGAAGGCAGTAAAAAAATGGCGGTTTTGGCCTATCTGTCTAGCGCACTTCCATTATTGTATTTTTCTGCGCCCTTTGGATTTGCACCCAGACTAAACAGCTTGATTGCAGATATTTGTACAATTTTAGGTTTTCTAATAGTCACATGGGCCACCATTGACCTTGGAACCAAGTTAGGGGTATCACCTGCTAAAAGAGGAGAAAAAGTCACCAAAGGTCTCTACAAGCTTGTTGGTCACCCAATGTATTTGGGTTACGCAATTGCTCAGCTTGGGTGGATATTTTTAAATAAATGGAATGTTTTGATTTATTTGGTTTGTATGACACTTTTTGTTGTTCGGGCTAAAGCTGAGGTAAAGATAATTGAATGATTTAAATTTTTTAATTTATGTAATTATTTTATAGATCAAGCATAAATATTGAGCGAAACCCCTAAGAGTGATAAATTTTACACATCTAATCAAGGGGCAATAAGAATGAAGCTATTTTTGCTAACTATACTATCTCTTAGTATTCCAATGAGTTTATTTGCTGACACCATATTACCTATAGGCAAGTACAAAAGTAGAGTAATTTTCTCAAAAGCTCTTTCAAAAAATTTCGCACCTGTAGTTATTCTTCTTCCTGGTTCAGGAGCACACGGCCCCCAAGAACTTATTCCAGCAAGCATGACTCTGACAAACAGAGATGAGCCATTGTTCAATAAATTGAGATACGCTTTGAACCAAGGTGGTGTTCACACCCTTGCTTTAGGGAAACCTGGGGTGGAGTATGTGAAAGCAGGTAGTAACACCGAAAAGTTTTACGATAAAGAAATGTTTAAAAATTTGCGCTGGGAAGACTTACTTCAAAATCTAAATGAAGCAGTAAATTATCTTGAAACACGTGAAGATGTTGATCTAAACTCAATTTACCTCTTAGGTCACTCAGAAGGAACAAAAGTAGCAGTAGACTATGCTACTGCCAACCCTAGTAGAATAAAAGGACTAATCTTGTTGGGTTATTCTGCGGAAAACCTAAAAAATACTGTTGAGTGGCAACTTATCGATCGACAAATTGATTATTGGATTAAACCAGATATCGACATCAACAATGATGGCTTTATAACTAAAGTAGAAGCAAAAGATTGGGACGAATATCTAAATATAACTTTTCCTTTCTGGAAAAATATAATCAATGAAGAAGAGAAAATACCACTTGCTCGATTTCGAGAAAGTCTAGCTTCTGACCCATCAATTCAAAAAGAAATTAAAAAATACGAAGAGTATTTATTATGGAGTGATGGAGTTTACTCTGGTGAACCTTATTATGAAAAATTAGCAAAACTTACTCAAGACGTTTGGATTTATACTGGTGAGTTAGACCTTCAAACAAGAGCAAGTGAGTCTTTAAAACAAAAAAACGTTTGCGATGAGTATAATAAATCTAACTGTTATGTGACAATCATAGAAGGCGTGGGACATGGGTTTTCATCGCCAAGACCTCCAAGAAAACATCCTTTATTTGATATAACTGTTGGTCCGTTTAGTAATGACTTTTTGAAAATGATGACAAATCTTGCCCTTCAATTCTAATTCAAAATAGATTAGACCATAAAAAATTAGCACCATAATAAAAAACTATCCTAGTTCTGCAACCATTTAAACTATCGCGCGATACTTTTTTGCGATAGTTAATTTTAGTCCAAACTTTCCTCTCTTTCCTAAATATTCAAAATCATTGATCCAATTTAAAATCTAAAAGTTGGCACATCAAACGCAATAGATAAAACCAGAAACACAAACCTTCGGGGGAAATATGGTTTTATCGAAAATTCAAACGAAAACAAAAAAACAGAAATTTGTTAGGCTGCTCAAATCTATGGTTTCTAAAATCAAAGAGGTTTGGCTTCGAATCAATAGACCCATCAATCATGACCGTCTCCAAGAGATCGAACAAGAAAAATTAAAAAGTCACTATTACATGAACTTAAAACTTTAAGGGCAAAGGGAGAATTGCAATGAATGAACAATTTATTTTGAAAACGAAACAGATCGTCAGAGAGTGGATGGCCACTCTATCTGTTAAGGAGCTAGTGACAAACAAAAAACTGAGCGTCACTTTTGAACGAATTGAAGCGCTTCTATCTAAACTAGAAGAGCATGAAACCAAAGGATTGGGTAATGAAAGATACGCTAATTAAAGAATTAAACAAGTTATTAAATCAAGTCTCAAAAGAAGAGCTAAGGCGAAACAACAGGCTCAAGGGAAAAACTAAAAAATTAAAAGTATTAATCAAAAAATTATCTTTAATAAAGGGGAAATAAAATGAATAAATTTGAAATTGTATCGGGGAAATTATTTGAGGGAAAAGTTCACAACACTAAGTATGCGGGTGTGGCTTACTACAAGGATGAAAAGGAATATTATAAGATGCATTTGAACATCTTGCCAAATATCACCTATTTTCTAAAGCGTAATCGAGATGACTCGTCCTACACGATTTTTTCAAAAATGGTGAACACCAACGACGGGGTGAAATTTAATAATCCTGTTGGACATGCAAAGATTTTAAATAACTTAAAGACCCATATGTCTATCCGTTTTGATGTACTCAATATTTTGCTTTATATGAGTTTGTTTCCATCTGAATAAATAGAACTAAAGAATAAATTAAGACTCCAAGAGCCTGAAGATCAGGACAAGAAAAAAAGAAATTTTTGACCTTAAAAAAGGAGTCTTAATTTATGAAATATGCAAAATATGTTTTACCAACTGCATTTATTTTGTGCATGTGCCTTATGCCAGATCTGGCCCACGCCAGTGTGGAATCGTCCCTAAATGCTATTCAACAAAAGTTTATTGGAACCATTCTGCCGCTATTGGCCGTCATTGGGCTTGTGATCGCTGGGTTTAGTTTCCTTATTGGAAATCAAAATGCCAGGTCCCACCTAATTTTGGCGATCATGGGGGCCGTTGTTGGTTTTGGTGCCCCATCCATTGTGAGTTTCATCAGAGGCTTAATCCAATAAGGGGGTATGATATGAGTTTACACTGTACACCAGTTAGTAAATGCCTAGATAAGAAAACCCTTATATGGGGTTTTGAAATGGCTGATCTGTTAGTAATTTTTCTAATGCTGGCCATTTTAAATTTCTTATTCGGGCAGACGAATCATAAGCTATTCTTGGTTTGGATGCCACCGGCCATTGTGGGACTTGTTTTAAAGTATGGAAAGAAGGGAAAACCAGAAAATTTCCTTCTTCATTGGATCAGGTTTCAATTTAAGGCCGGTGTCTTCTGTGCCTTTAGGTTTCCAACAAATGACAAATTGCCACCTTCATTAAAGCGGGGGGTGGCCTAATGTCTAGTGCATTAAGTGATCAGTTACAAGTTTGGGGTGTTGAAGACGACACCATCATATACACCGATGGCAGCATTGGATTTTGTTTGGCCCTCTCTCCTATTGATGTGAGCTGTGCTGATGAGTACACAGCCAATAAAATTCATGACAATCTTTGTAAGTTTTTAAATGCTTTGCCCTCAGGGATTGATATTCAATTTCTTCAAGAAATTACAGAAGGAAATAAAGCCGTCATTGATGAAAACGAACAGCTTTGTCATAAGGCCCAGTTAGATCTTATAAAAGAGTTAAATCTTAAAAAAGTTGAAACCCTTAGGGAGCTGGATGCACATGG
>JAGRAA010000450.1 GCA_020435185.1 Bdellovibrionales bacterium
GAAATCTCATACTCTCAGACTATATCCGCAGAACGACCTGACCACCCTTTCTTCGGAAATTTTGAAGACCAGCCTTATTCCAATCGAAACAAACCTCTTTCTGAAAGTGATTTTTTTGATGATGACGGAAACCAAGGAAACAGCCGAGTTCAATTTGACTATGCCGACCGACTTTTTGACAAACGACTAGTCAAACTGGGTTTAACTAACCGTCTGACTCAAAAAAAATGGATCAATGATTCCCCGACATATAAAGACATTGCTATTTGGAATATCTACCAATCTTATGATTTTAATGAAGCTAATGAAACCAACCCCAAACCACTTTCTGAAGTCGAAACGAATCTCTACCTTTACTTTAACCAAATCGAAAGTGCTTCCACTTTTTTAATCTTTCCCTACGCAGATGTCGTCAACGCGTATTCAAGGATAAGGGTCTTTAACCCCCAAGGTGACTTTGTTCAAATCGGATTTGCTCGTGAATTTGACATTAATGAAGAAAAGGTCGTCGAAGGAGGAATTAAATCAGAAACTATGGATTTTTCTGTTGGATTAAGTGGTCAATATATTGATCTCGTTGGAAAAATCGATTTTTCCCTCCTCGATTCTAAGATTACTCGTTGGAAGTACAAAGGCTACTTAAAACCCCCTGGTAAATGTTGGGGGATTCAGTTCGAACATGAACAGGTTACAGATGGGGATACGCGATTTCAAGTCAGTCTAAGATTTGATTATGGAGGAGACAAAACTTTAGAGGAAAAGCTGTCTCTATAAAAAATCTTCCTCATCCCCATTGTATTTTTTACAAAACCTTCAATCTATTTTTATTGAGTCTATAAACTGTTGTATCCTCCTTTTTCCACCCTAACTGAATAATTATAAAGGAAACACAATAATGACGTTTAAAGGCTATATTACAACCCTAATGACTATGCTTGTTTCTCTTCCGCTAATGGTACAAGCTTCTCCTATATTAAATTATGTTGATGATTTTAACCATACACAAGCGAACTCTCAATTTGATTTTATCTCTCTCTCTGGATCAAGCACTTCGACAAATTCATTTTTAAATCCTGAGTTTAATTTTGATTCTAGAACTCAATTTCTTTCTGGAGATGTTGGAACGATTGCGATTGCCAACGTAGATAGCGGAGCTTGGGAAGTCACCATTTCTGATTACCGAGATGTTGCCTTTCAACTTGAGTACTCTGGGGCTACAGGAACAAATCTTTCAAATTATACTTTTAATTTTTCTATCGCAGAAAACTTCGACAACTCTATACTAGTCTCACTTGTTGATGGTAATGGCATAACTCAATCTCAGTCTTTTGGTGCCCCTAGCGGATTGACAAATGTGACTTTAGATTTCGATCAACAATTTAACTTGATAAATCTTGCAGATGTAAAGTCTTTATTGCTTTCTGTGGACTCCACTGCTGACGCTGGCGCAGGGTACGAAGTTTTTACTTTAAGAGACTTCACCTATTCGAAAGATAATGGATCCGTAAGTGTTCCAGAACCTGGAACACTTGGACTTGTTGGCGCTGCTGGCTTAAGTGCACTTCTTTACAAAGCTGCTCGGCAGGCAAAACTAGTAGGTTTAAAAACCAAAGGTTCAACTGGAGTAAAAGCTACTGCAGCAAGTGCCGCCTTTTTAACTGTTCTCCTCGTTGGTCAGGTTCCTCAAGCTGAAGCTGCTCAACCAAACACTAATGTTCCTACGATCGAGTTAAACAACGACGAAATGATGTAATTTCATTTCGCTAATAGCTCCGCCCTTGTTCATCTTTTAATGGATTTAAAAATTTTCTATCTAAAGAGTACAAGGGTGAAAGTTATGTTAATTAAAACTATATATTTGCCACTGAGCATAAACACCTTCTACACCCTTTTTGCTCACGATAGGAGTAACAGACCTAGGAACATAAGGAGAGTTCACATCCAAGCCCTCTTCGATTAATTCCTCTTCTTTACCAGGAACAACATAAACCACATAAATTCCCAATAAAATACCTGCATACAAACCCAGAGAGGCCCCCCTTGCAACCAATTGCAAATTCTCACCAGGCTGATCTGTAAAAGCTAAACTTGCCGTACCGACCAATGTTCCAGCAAGAACTCCATAAGTTGTGAGAGTTATAAATTCTTTCATCGGAGCAGCCTGAGCCGGTCAAAAAGAAGGCAATACGACCATATGGGCACTAAATAACAACAATAAGGACCATCTTATCCACTTCTTCATAATTTCATTTTAAAGACTTTTCTTGGAGATGCAAACTTCAATTTGGAAATGTCTGATGGCCAATCTCTCTAAAATTTTGATTTACACAAGATTCATACGCAAAGGGGCTCCTGTCCACACCTGTGCATCTTCTTAAATACAGCCCTAACTCTCTCTCTATAGTTCGAAATTTTTCATTCACGCAAACTTCATAAGAAAAGGAGCTGTTCTGTAATCCCAGGCAGGATCCTATTGGCCGACCAAGCTCTTGGCCTAAAGTCCTAAAGTTATTATTTACGCAAAACTCAAATCCAAAAGGATTTCTATCTGGCCCAATGCAAGTTTGAAGATACACAGAAGTAAGTTCTTGAGCTTGTGAAAGCTCCCTCTGTTCTCCGCCTGCATAAGCAGGATTCAAACCAAAAATTCCAATTAAAACTCCATTTATTAAAATTGCATGAATTAATTTATTCATTTCTCCCCCTATAAAGTTTATCTAAAAAATTTGTCTAAAAAATTTATCCAAAAAATACTTCTTCAAAAAATTTGCTGAATTCAAAGATATAGTCAGTATTCTAAGGTTACGA
>JAGRAA010000451.1 GCA_020435185.1 Bdellovibrionales bacterium
GACACCAAAGTATGTCCGTACCTTTAACGTCATGCAAAGTGAAAAGGGAGCTGTTACCTCTCAAAAAGGAACTATAATGAATATAAAAAATTTTATTAATAATCAATTTGTAGACGCGGTCGATGGTTCGACCATTGAGAATTATAATCCTTCTCAAGGAGAGGTGTATTCTACTTGTCCGGCCTCAAAAATTGAAGATGTTAACAACGCCGTGGATGCGGCTAAGAAGGCTTTTTCTCTTTGGTCGCAAACTTCGGCGCAAGAGCGTGCAGATTTTTTAAGAGCCATCGGTCACGAGTTATCAATAAGAGCTAATGAGTTTGCCGAGGCAGAAAGTTTGGATCAAGGAAAAACCATAAAGCTAGCTCGTAGTGTAGATATCCCTCGAGCGATTAAGAATTTTGAGTTTTTTTCTTCAAGTGTTTTATCTAAATCTGAAGATTGCAGTTCTATAGACGGAAAAGCCATAAATTATACTCTTAGAAAACCTTTAGGAGTGGCAGGTTTAATTTCTCCCTGGAACCTTCCGTTGTACTTATTGACCTGGAAGATCGCTCCAGCCATTGCCTTTGGAAATACTGCCGTTTGCAAACCATCGGAATTGACTCCTCTGACGGCCTTTATGCTTGCTGAGGTGGTTAAAAAAGTAGGGCTTCCTGAAGGAGTGATTAATATGGTGTTTGGCTATGGAGCTGATGCCGGGCGGGCTCTGGTCAAGCATCCCGATGTCCCATTGATTTCTTTTACCGGAGGAACGGCCACGGCTGAAACAATCATAAAGGATTCTGCTCCTTATTTTAAAAAGCTCGGGTTAGAGCTGGGAGGTAAGAACCCCAATATTATTTTTGAGGACTGTAATTTCGAAAAAGCAGTGGAAACTTCTCTTCTTTCTAGTTTTAATAATCAAGGAGAAATTTGTCTTTGTGGTTCGAGAATGTTTGTTCATGAAAAAATATATGATCGATTTATGAGCGAATTTATTAAGCGTACCGAGAGTTTAGTTGTTGGTGATCCGAAAGATGAAAATTCTTTTATGGGGGCATTGGTGAGCGCAGGACACAGAGATAAAGTTATGGGATTTATTGAGGAGGCTCGTAAAGAAGGAAGTAAAATTTTAACAGGCGGTGAAAAGGTCGTAGTGAAAGGTTGTGAAAAGGGGTATTTTATTAGACCTACCGTTATTGAAACCACTTCGATGGATTGTAAAATTATGCAAGAAGAGGTTTTTGGTCCTGTCGTTACGGTGACTAAGTTTTCAAGTGAAGAAGAGGTTTTACAATATGCGAACTCTACTCGCTATGGGTTAAGTGCTTCGCTTTGGACTCAAGATGTGAGTAGAGCTCATAGAATGGCTGATAAAATTGATTCAGGGACGGTTTGGGTTAACTCGTGGATGATCAGAGATTTAAGAGTGCCCTTTGGAGGAATGAAAGCCTCTGGGATTGGCCGCGAAGGAGGAGAGCATTCCATTGATTTTTATACAGAAGCAAAAAATGTTTGCGTGACTTTTGGATGATTTGGGACGGATAAGGTTTGAAAAGGATAATGAAGAAGAAAGGGAAAGTATGAATCACTCAGGAGAAATTATAGCGGGAGTTTTAGCTCCTCATCCTCCTCATTTAGTCTATGCAGAGAACCCTCCGCAAAATGAACCTCGATCAGAGGGCGGATGGGATACTCTTCGATGGGCTTATGAAAACTGTAGAGAGCGTATTTTAGCTCTTAAGCCTGATGTTCTTTTAGTTCATTCGCCTCACTGGATGACAGTAGTTGGTCATCATGTGCTGGGTTTAAAGAAATTTAAAGGATTATCTGTTGATCCGATTTTTCCTCATTTGTTTAGATATCAATATGACGTGGACGTGGATGTGGACTTGTCTTTGCAAATTCACGAAGAAGTGAAAGAGATGGGACTAAATTCAAAAGTGGTTACGAATCCTCATTTTAGAATTGACTATGGTGCCATTACTTCGCTTCATTTGATGAATCCAGCATGGGATATTCCTATTGTCAGTCTTTCTTCGAATAATTCTCCTTATTATTTTTCTAATGAAGTGGGGCAAGAGCAAATGATTAAGTTAGGCGAAGCTACACGCAAAGCCGTACAAAAATCAGGAAAAAAAGCTGTACTGCTAGCTTCAAACTCCTTATCTCATAGACACTTTACCAGCGAACCAGAGATTCCTGAGGACATGAGTTACGAACATATCTATCATCATGGACAATACCTTTGGGATATGGAAATGATTAAACTCATGAAGCAAGGAAAGAGTCGTCAGCTTATAGATGTTTTGCCTGAATTTATGGATATGACGGTGGCAGAAGTAAAAGCGGGAGCGCTCACTTGGATGATCTCGGCCATGGGGTTTCCGGACTATCCAGCAAAGGTTCATGGGTATGGTACCGTAATTGGTACAGGAAATGCTGTTGTGGAATGGAGTAGAGTATGAAAAGATTTGAAAACTCAGTGATTGAAGCCGCTTATATGGTTTCAGGACAACCTCATATTTTATTGGCTCACGATCAGTCGAAGTACTGGAAGGCTTTATACAACTCTTACGCATTAATTAGAAAAGAAATTGAACTGATTCAGCCAGATCTAATTTTATATTTTTCTACTCAATGGCTTTCTGTTTTGGGCTATATGTTTCAAGGAGATCCTCAGCCTGAATGGATTCATGTGGATGCGAATTGGCATGAATTAGGAGATATGCCTTATAAATTTAAAGTGGATCAAGAGTTTGCTCAGGTTTACGCAGAAGAGGTTTCACTGTTAGGGCATAATACCAGAGTCGTTAATTACAAAGGTTTTCCTATTGATACAGGAACTATCGTGGCACAAAAATTGTTAAATCCAGACAATAAATTTAGTGCAGCGATGGTGTCTTGTAATATGTATTCTGAAAAAGAAGAAAATCATAACCTCGGGCAGGCAGCGGCAAGAGCATTGGCAAAGCATGGAAAAAAAGCCGTCGCTGTCGTTGTTTCGAACTTATCTCATCGTTTTGAAATTAAAGATATAGACCCAGAACAAGATGCTTTATCAAGTGCAAAAGATGATGAGTGGAATCGAAAAATACTTGAAATGTTTTCGGCTGGAGACATAGAGGATGTTTCGCAAAGTACAAGAGAGTTTGCTCATCAGGCCAACGCCGATATGGGGTTTCGAGGCCTTTGGTGGTTGAATGGTTTATGTGGTGAGAGCAATGATTTTACCGGCAGGGTATTTGACTATCAACCCGTTTGGGGGACCGGAGCCGCTTTGATTG
>JAGRAA010000452.1 GCA_020435185.1 Bdellovibrionales bacterium
CAAAGTCTTGTCCGGAAAAATTGGATTGATAATTATTGGGTTCAAATAGACTTCCGGATAAACCCCACATACTTTGCCACTCTGGTCGTCTTGATCTATAAGGTAGCAATTCGTACTGTTTCGTTTTACTATTTAAGACCATTTCAAAGGGTTGTTCTACTATAACCCACTCTTCGTCTAGCTCAGCTTTATTTGCCCTATCTTGAGCCAGAACGCTTATGGAAACTAAAAGAATTCCGATAAGAGTTAAACTAACTTGAATCCATTTTTTGAGTGTTTTCAAATGCATATGATAAGTATACAAAAATTTAATCAATTAGACTTTTTATTTTGTATTAAAAAGCTTCTTTTGGTCTTTTGGGCAAGGTCTCTAATCTTATTTTTGCATTTGCTTTTTTTCTCCCCCATGTCCTTTGCCGATTCATATAGCTTAGAAAGCGAACTTTATAAAAATAATGAATCTAAAATTACCCAAATCGTTCAGTCTCTTTCTGTAGAGCAAAAGGTCGGTCAACTTTTTATTTTTGGATTTACCGGACAAACAATGACTCCACATTTGACCACTCTATTGAGCAACTATAGCCCTGGGGCGGTTATCGTCTTTAAAAGAAACATCAAAGACCTTTCGTCTATCTCGACGCTCAATCGAGATATGCAAATTTTGTCTTTGAAAAAATCCAAAATACCCCTGTTCATAATGGTCGATCAAGAAGGCGGTAATGTTTCTCGTCTTATTCTCCACCCTAGACCACCAAGCGCACACTCTTTAGGACAATCAAATAATCTTACTTTTGCAAAATATTACGGCCAACTTACTGGAGAGCTCCTCTACTTAACCGGATTTAATTTTAACTTGGCTCCCGTTGTGGATTTATCTAATCCTAATGTTAAAAATTTCATAGGTAGCCGATCTTTTGGCAATGACCCACATAAAGTTTATCGGCTCGCCAGCGAGTTCTCAAAAGGGCTTCTTGATTATTCTGTATTACCGACGTTTAAACATTTTCCTGGTCACGGAAATTTGAAAGGTGATAGTCACAAAATCACTCCGATAAAGTCCTTAAGCTTAAATGAGTTATTAAAATTAGATCTCATTCCTTTTTCTGAATTAGCAAAAGACAAAATTCCCGCCGCCATTATGACCAGCCATATTAGTTTTCCTAAAATTGATAAATCTAAACTGCCAGCAACTTATTCAAAAGTAATTCTTACCGAACTATTGAGACAACGCCTTATGTATGATGGGCTTATTATTACCGATGATTTGCAAATGGCTGGAGCTAAACAAGTGGGCTCCATAGGAAAAAGAGCTATTAAAGCCATTAATGCTGGAAGTGATATGATCATGGTCGCTTGGAGTTTAAAAAAACAAATTCTCGCTTACAAAGCCGTACTAGATGCCGTTAAAAAAGGAGAAATCACAGAGGATAGATTAAACCAAAGCCTTTACCGAATTTTGAGAATAAAAATGGCCCAAGATAGAATTAAAAACTTTAGTTCCAATGCTTTGATGGCTAGGATCAGCAAAGTCCAAAACGAAATAAAAAATCTCGGACAAAAAATAGCCCGTCTCAATCTTCAATCTAAATTTCAAACCATAAGTAATAAAATAAAAATTTCTCCCTCACAAAAACTTCATGTATTTAGTGCGGATAAAGGTCTTTTCAAATTGGTTCAATCCCACTTTCGCAATTCTTCTCAATTCCATCATTTAAAAAGAAACACAAAAATTGATGTGGCAAAAATTCTATACACCGACAATTCTGCGATTGGCGTTTTCTATGTTTCAGGAGAAGGAACCGCTCGTATACTTAACGACCTGCCCTTACAAATTAAAAAACGAGTGATCGTAATTAATTCTTCGTACCCGGGAATCATTAATCAAGCTAAGTTTTTTGGCACCTTTCAAAATGAAGG
>JAGRAA010000453.1 GCA_020435185.1 Bdellovibrionales bacterium
ATAAATACTCTATAGAGATAAAGAATAAATATGAATTCGGTGCTAAAATAAAATTTATACCTTCTCCTACACAACGATCCCCTTTGTTTGAATTTTTGAAGGCTCGCAATACCAATAGATATTTTTTTTCAAAAGCAAATCCTGATGTGATTAAAAAATTAACACTCCCCTTTGAAAACAAGGCTTTATTTGTAGAGAAACCCTCTATACAACAGCTTTGGACGGTCAGCCGTTTAGAAACGAGTATATTGCGATGGCCAAAAGTCTTTTTCGATCTATTAGACACCATATATCTAGAAGACGATGTAGCTCCTCCCCGCGAAGGACTCCATTGGAAGAATGTTGAGCTTAACATTTTGGAAAAGTCGATTGTCCACCAAGTAAGAAGAAAACCTCAGTGGTATCCTTATCTTTATTGGTCCATATACTGGAATATGCTTTTAAAAAATTTTTTTAAATACTCATTAGGAAATGGTTTTGTAGTTTTCCCTTTTAAAGATTTTTCCAATCAATCTCTCGTTGAACTCGGAGAAACGGCCACTCTCTTTTGGATTATGGCAGCTCAAAATAATTTATCGATGCAACCGTTAACTTTATCTAGCCTGTTCCATAACCAAGTCTCTGTTGAACAAACCCCACCAGAACTTCCTTCTTCTGTAATAAAAGTTTTTAACAATAGCAGTAAATTGATAAATGAATCTTTTTACTGGGCATTTAGAATCGGCAAAGGGCCTTTACTGAAGGGGCCAGAGCTTACCAGAAGACTTCACACCAGCGAAATTTTAAGCCGCTGATTTTTCCGCCGGCTCCTCTTTTTTGATTTTTTTTGGATTAATCTCGCCAAATAAAACATCTACCATATCTTCCCAATCACTAGGCTTATCCACCAAGGTGACTTTAGACCCATAAGTGCTATTTCTAGTATTTACCACTTCAATTTTTAACTTATAGACTTGCTCTGGAGAAACTCTAATCTGCAATATTCCTTGAAAACCAACATGCAAGTCTTTATTGGCTCGTATTAAAATTCCAGATTTTGAAATTTCTAAAACCTTTACACGGTAAAGCTTTGAATTATCACAGTCCACTAAAGATCCCGCGCAAAACATCTTAAAACGTGGTTCTTTTCGACGAATGCTTTCTGGTCGCAGTAAATTGACATGATTACGTAGGTACTCATGATCCTCTTCCGCAGCGAACAAATGCATCAGAACCTCTTTGTCAAACTCCCCTAGCCCCTGCATGCTGCCAATTCTTTTCTTCATGAGTTCTTCTAACATGTCTAACTTAAAACTAGGGTCAAAGGCTTTAAATAAATTACGCTCAGGAAAGGTAAACACCCCAAGATCTTCGAGCTTAAATAAATCTACAACGCTAAAACTCTTATCCCCTCGTCCGACTCTCTTTGCCGCTATTTTATCAATATAGCCTTCTTTTGTCAGATGAAGAATTTGTCCATAGGCCCAAGCGCCTTTAACATCTTTATACTGCTTAGCCTTTTTACTTAAAGGTTTAAAATCAAATAATCCTGAATAAAAAGCTCGAGAGGCAGGATGTGTTGCTATTACAAAATAATCTGTTCCTAAGTATTCAAGAGCATACTTAAATAGATAGATCATCAACGGCAAAATAATTTTTCCACGTTGCCGTCTAAAACCCTTTTTTACACAAAGAGTTGAAATTTCAGCGATCCGTCCGCCAGATCGTCGATACTCATACAAAGGCCATAATTTCTCTAAAGGAAGACCTATCCCGCTATCGGCAATATGAGAGACCGTAGCGATCACTTCTCCTTTATGCTTTACGACTATTAAAGATGTTGTAGGTAAAAGCGCAAATTTGGTGACGCGTAGGCCTTCTTTTTCAAATTCGCTAAGATTAGAATCAAAATAAGTTTGGTAGACAAGCTTGTAAGCGGCAAAGACCTCTTCTGGATCTGTCGCCACTTTAATT
>JAGRAA010000454.1 GCA_020435185.1 Bdellovibrionales bacterium
ATAAATGAATGAGATCCCAGTCTAGCGTTTTGATTCGGTAAGAGATAATTGTTGCCACAATTTCCTTTAGGTACTATTTCAGAATCGAAATGTTCATGCTCATAGGCATGCGAAACACACGTCATTAATAAAATAAATAATATTTTTAAAATCATTTATAACCTCTAAGTGGTTTGGTGCGATCAAATTTGGGAGATTCAGGAGATAGACCTGTCACTGGATTAGGGTGCCCATCAAGTCTCATGTTGAATAGAAAATATGTTGGAACGCAAAACCCTATATGGTTGGTTTGTGCTTTAGTAATTAAATCGCCGCGTATTTCATTTGGGTTAACTCTGTTAATCAATTTATTGCCTTTTTTACGCATATAATCCTTTTTACTGATCTTGCTATAGTCAGGAAATCGCTGACAAATATAATCTTCTCTACAAGAGTGCGTAGGACTACATACATCGAGCATAGAGCGCGCAACCTTAGACTCTAAACAAGCTCCCGCATCACCGCTGGCCGCACACAAATCAAATCCCTTTCCGCCCTGATTAGCGCAAAGTTCTTTTGGAGAAGGTTTTGATGGGTCATAGTTAAATTTTTCTTCATCGATTGAGCAAACGCGGCTCATCCGGCCCAAAGGGGCGCCACTCTGAGGTAAAACACATTTATAGTTTTTTTTATCCTTAAATGTTGCTCCTATGAGCTTCCATTTATCTTGAAAAGAATAGAAATTAAATGTTTCTATAGGATTTTTGCGATTGTGCGGCTTATTATAGTTTTCAAAAATTTCTCCCTTCCAACAGACATTTCCCGCCGAAGGTTGATCCATTTGTACACATTCACCTATAAGAACACTGTTCCCTTTGTTTAAAACGGTGGATTGACAAGTTACTTTTGTGTCTTTCTGACTTTGACAGCTCAAGTGTCCTGCAAAGCTCTCATTGTTTAAGAAGCAAAGGCTTCCTGTCTGGCCTGATGTAAACTCTGGGATCAACGTAGACGCATTCCACTGACTAATCGACAAAATGGAATGAGGCCTAAATCTATTGGGTTCCTTACCCTTAATTATCGCATTTAAATAGGATTTTCTACGTTCTATTTCAGCCTCAGCATGTGGGGATAATCCCAGTTCTTGTCGATTAAACGGATGGGAAAATTTAGGGTCAGGATAGCCAAGAAAATGAAATCCAGCCGTCCCGCCGGCTTGATGACAGCCAGCACATGTCAAATTATTTAATCGTTCCACCAATCCTTGTGTTGATTTAATAAACTTCAACTGACTCACATCTATTTCATCAAATTCCTTCTTATACTTTTGATATAATTTTGAGTAAGGGCGATTCGCCGTGCGAGCCCTACCTAGAGTGGACCATGAAAGAGAAATATTTGTTAAAAACTTTGGATCAAAGTTGATATTGAGATAACCTTCATCTAATGCCTTGAGGTTCTCTGGGGCTTTTAAGAATACTAAAAATTTGGTAAATAGGGTTTTATCTTTTTCTAGAGCGAGCACATTTGGAGTGTTCTCCAGAGGAATAGGGTAGAGATGGTCTTTTGTTTTTCTAAAAATACGCTGAATGTACATAGCCTGACCACCGAAATCGTGCATATAACCCGACGTAAAACGCAATGATTGAAAGTTGAGTTCTAGCTGCTGAAATTTAGTCTCTTTGAGAGGACCATCCATCAAATTTTGTGGCGTCTTATCTTTAATGTACCATTTTCTTGCAAAAGTCTTACAATCTTTAACTTTGGGATATTCGCGAACTACATTCAGAAAGAAGGGTAAGCTGGAGGCTGAAGCTTTTGAGTGATAGCTCAGCCGATAGATAAATCTGACTTCACCACAATTGTTGTGATGAAAATCCATGCGATCAATACGGTTTGAGACTCCTATAAGTTTGAATTGTGCGTACGGAGAGTAAAGCCAGCGAATATCAAAATGTCTCGGTTCGTCGCCGTCATGCTCAACTTGGTAAGGGTAGTGAGAGTTGTTGGATAACTCGCGAATGTAATAACCACCCTTCTTATCATTTTTAGATCGTTGACCTTTATCCTCTACACCTCTTAGTGCGCTCACCATGTCTGGTATATCACCATAACCGCTCGGAATGTTTTTGGGTAATTGGTCAGTCTTAGGGTCGTGTTTGATGGGCCTACCGATTTGATCGGCAAAATCTTTATAGGTAGAAACTTTCTCATAAAGCTCTTTTGTAGTCACAACCTGTTGAGTATGGCCTAACA
>JAGRAA010000455.1:0-5095 GCA_020435185.1 Bdellovibrionales bacterium
GAAAAATTTTTGTATTTTTTCATTTTAGATAAAATGAAATAAAATAAAATTTCACTGTCAGTATTTCCTAGAATAAAACTCTTTAGTTGTTCATCTATATGTTTTAAAAGTTCAGATTTTTTTTGATCAAAGTTTTTAATATGACCGTTGTGTACAAATATCCAAGGACCATATTGAAAAGGATGAGTGTTTAAAATGTCATTTTGTCCTTCTGTGGCTTTTCTGACGTGAGCGACTACTGTCGTTGATCGAACTATTCCAGATATTTTTTTAAACAATCGATCATCTATAGCGGCTTTTTCGGATTTAATGACATGAGGGGTTTGTTCAATATAATAGGCGACGCCCCAGCCATCAGAATGAATTTGACTTTGAATCTCTAATGCATTCTCAGCATGAACGAGACTGTTGTGGACTTTACTTTCTAAAATAGAACGAAATCCAAAAATGCGACACACAGTTCACCTCATCCTTTAAGACATAAATCTAGGTTTATTGGAATTTAACAAGGTGTTTTTTTAACAACTGATAATATTTTTTCATACTTTTTAAATTCCTTCAATATGACGGTACAAACATCTGGTCTAGATTTATTTAAATATGCGATTTATTTAAAAAATATCATTTTTACTTCCGATAAAAAACTTAAGGAGATTTTTAATTAAATGAACGATCCTTTGAATTTAAAGCCGGGCTCCTTAGTCGGGCCCTATAAAATTGTCAGCCTCATCGGAAAAGGTGGGATGGGGGCAGTTTATGAAGCTTATGAAGAAAGATTAAGCCGAAGGGTTGCTATTAAATTTATCGCCAAAGAGTTTGCTTCGGATAAAGAAATGGTCAAGCGTTTCGAGACCGAGAGTAAAGCCTTGGCCAGGATTGAACATCAACATACAGTTTCGGTTTACAATATAGGAAAACATGAAGGTGTTCCTTATATTGCTATGGAGTTTGTTGAAGGTCAGTCGTTATTTGGGATTATCAAAGCGAATCCAGTTTCTCTTGAAGATGCTATCCCTATGTTTATACAAATGTTGGCAGGAACAAAGGCTCTTCACGATCATAATATTATCCACAGAGATTTAAAGCCTCAAAATATTATTTATCAAAAAAATAAAATGATAAAAATAGTAGATTTTGGGATAGCCAAAATCTCTGAAAAAGAAGATCTCGAGCTGACAAAAGTGGGAACAGTTATGGGTTCAGTTAACTATATGTCACCTGAAGTGGCTATGGGAAGAAGAGCTAATGAGCAGTCAGACATCAGAAGCCTAGGTGTAATATTCTATGAGATGTTAGTCGGTAAGAGCCCTTACAGATCTAAACAGTATACAGCTCTTCTACAAGAGGTTGTAAATACTGATATTCGTTTTCCTATACAGTCTTATTCAAAAGTTCCTCATACTCTCAGGAAAATCATTTTAAAAATGTGTGAGAGACGAAGAAATAAGAGATATAAAAATGCAGATGAGGTTATTAAAGATTTACAGTCTTTTTCTTTGATGGATACGAGAGATAGAAGTGGGCTTGGTGCTGGAGAAGCCCATAGTAAATCTTCTTTGTTGAAGGGCAAAAAGATAAATTGGGATTTAAGAATCGTAGGCGCTTTGGTGGTTTTTCTTTTGGCGGGCTTCTTTTCTTATAAAAAATATAATCAAAATAAAAAAGAGCGATCGATTATCAGTAAAGCTAAGGAGCAAAGAAGTGAGTTTCCAGGACTCCCTCAACCACAACTTGTATACCCAGAAATGAGTTATAAAATTCAAGAGATTGTTTCTGGTAGAGGTGTTTCTCTATCTTTTGGATGGAGAGTAAATTCTGCTGCCAACTTGTATCAAATTCAAATTTCAATGGATTCTTCATTTACAAGTGTTCTTGTGGATAAAACGGTAAAAGAGCTTTCTCTAAATGGGATTAATCTATTTTCTGGGAAATACTATTGGCGAGTAAAGGCGCTTTCTAATGATTTAAAATCCGGAGAATGGTCTTCGACGAGTTATCTTGAAGTCATAGAAAAGCCTGTTCTAGCGAGTATTCCGATTCAGAATGATACAGTGGTCGTAGAAGAAAATAAAAATATAAATCCTAAAGAGAAACCAAGTGTTCCAATGTATAAGCCTCAAGTAGTGAATAAACCAATGGTATCTCACAGCGCTAAGTTAACACAGCCTGTTTTAGTAAATAGTAAATCTTTATTCATGTTGGAGTTTAATGAAGCTATAACGTCCAGAAATGTAGCCTCCGCACAACCATCTAGTAAAAGCTTTCCTGAGCTTATGTGGAATAAAGATTCCTATACGAAGTCTGAAATTCAAATATCTGATAATTTTCGATTTAATAATATCATTTTTGAAAAATACAATATTTCGGGGAATTCTTTTACCTGGAAATCGGCAAAACCAGGAAAGTACTATTGGCGAGTAAGAAGTACTAAGGGAGCAAGCAAAAGTGAATTTAGTCTTCCTGGTCAGTTTTATGTTTTAGTTCCCTCTCCTAAAATCACATTGGTTGATATCGATCAAAAAATTAAGGGTATGATCAAAGCTAGTGTTAGTTGGACTCCGTCGCCCTATGTTGCTGGTTATAGACTACTCATTTCTTCTGACTCTAGTTTCAAAAGAATTATCATTAATAAAAAATTAAAAGAAACTTTTGATACGCTTACTTTAAATAGCGAAAAAAGTTACTATATAAAGGTTGCTGCAATAGATACTACTGGGCGTAAAGCGAGTAGATTTTCAGATGTAGAGACGATAAAGATTGAAAGAGATTTAGCCAGTACGGGCCCTTCGATTCTAGGACCAGAAATAGGCATGAAATATAAATCTAAAGGTAACAATAATAACTTTTTACTTTTTAAATGGTCAGAGGTTCCTAATGTAAAAAAATATGTTATTCAATTTAGTTTAGATCCTAATTTTCAAAATCCAATCTATGAAAGAGAAATGCTCATACCTAAATATATTTTAAAGCGGGATTTACCCGAGGGCATAGTTTATTGGCGAGTCAGAGGCCTATCAGGAGATGCGAGTACTCGCTGGTCTAGGCCTCACAATATAATATTTGAAAAATAAAATTAATTAAAATGATGATTACTCATCCATTGATCATCGACGAACTTGGATAAATAATTTCGTATTCCATCGGGAAGTATGACAACACAGTTTTGTCCTTCTTTTAATTCAGAAGCTTCTTTTAGGGCCGCAAAAAGAGCAGAGCCACTAGATCCTCCGCATAAAAGTCCTTCTTCACGGATAAGTTGACGAGCCAATTGAAAAGAGTCTTTATCGTTTGTTTTAACCCATTTATCAATGAGCGATCTATCTAAAACATCAGGAATAAAATCATAACCGATACCTTCAACATGGTAAGATTTAATTTCTTCTTCTCCGGCGAGAATAGATCCTATTGGATCTGCTCCAATAATTTTTACTCCAGGAACTTGTTCTTTTAATTTTTTGGCGATACCAGAAATAGTTCCTCCAGTTCCGGCTCCGGCAACAAGCATATCAATTTTTCCGTTTAGGTCCTCTAGGATTTCAACTGCTGTTCCATTGATATGTGCCTCTGGGTTCGAGGGGTTGCAATACTGATCAAGAATATGAGAATTTGGCGTCTCTTTTTGTATTTTCTTAGCGACTCCGATATGAGATTCAGGAGCATCCCAGGCCGCTTCGGTCGGAGTTCTTATGATTTTAGCTCCCAATGCCTCCATGGCCACTTGTTTTTCTTTACTCATTTTTTCGGGAAGAGTGATTATAACCTTATATCCTAAAACGGCTCCAGCTAGGGCAATACCTATACCCGTGTTGCCACTAGTGGGTTCTATAAGCGTATCACCCGGTTTGATACGTCCGGATTTTTGAGCATCTATAACCATTTGATAGCCAATTCGATCTTTCACGGAACCGCCTGGATTCATAAATTCGCATTTGGCATATAGATTACACTTCAGGTTTTTTCCCACTCTATTTAGTTTTACGAGTGGGGTCTTTCCGATAGTTTCGAGTATATTATTGTAAATCATATTTATCCTTTATTATCTAACAAAAAGCATTTCATAGGTCTTCGGTAAACTCCAAAGGTCATCAGGAACAATAGTTTCTAATCGGCTACAAGCTTTTGCGATGTCTTCAGCGAGAGGTAAGAGTTCATAAGCTATTTTAAAAGACTGTTCTTTTTCTTCTAATCGATCAGTTTCTATGCGTAGCTGATGAAGCTTTGTGGTCATTTCATTGACGTCTTTAACTCTGTCAGTGAGAAGTTCAAGATAACCGAGTTCTACGCTCGCATCGAGTTTATTTTCTTTAAGCTTAGAAACAAGGCTAACGAGCTTTTCTTTGTATTTGAAAGCATCAGGAAGAACGTTTTGATAAACTAAACGTCTAAGAGTGCCAAATTCGATGTCTCTAATCTTAATGTATCTTTCAACGAGCACATTGTATCTTGCAGTGAGCTCTGCTGGTTTAAAAACACCTTGAGAGACAAGAAAGTTATTTAAACTTTCATCTTTAAAAACATCGAGTACGTCAGGCGTTGTTTTTAAATTAGGGAGTCCTCTTCTTTCTGCCTCTTTCACCCATTCATCAGAGTAACCATCTCCGTTAAAGACAACATCCCAGCTACTCTCAATCCATTTTTTTGTTAACTCAGTTAATGCAGTAGAAACTGATTTTCCGCTATCAATAAGTTGTTTGAGGTAAGTATTGGATTCAGTAAAAACATCAGCCACAGCGGCATTAAGAACACTTAATGGGAGTCCAATAGGAGCTGACGAACCTACAGCCCTAAATTCGAATTTGTTACCAGTGAAGGCGAAAGGAGAGGTTCTATTTCTGTCGGTGTTATCTTGTAAAAGTTGAGCAAGTTGTTCGGCGCCAATATCTAAGTAATTCTTTCCGTTGGGTTCAAACGTTGCTCCAGAGCGAATAGATTCAAAGACTTCTGTGAGGGTGTCGCCTAAGAAAATAGATATGATACTTGGAGGGGCTTCATTAGCTCCGAGTCTATGATCATTTCCTGGAGAAGCTATTGCCGCTCTTAAAAGTTTAGAATGTCTTTTTACGGCTTCCATTATAATCGAGACAATGGCCATAAA
>JAGRAA010000455.1:5141-7117 GCA_020435185.1 Bdellovibrionales bacterium
TCATCACTCATAGACCAATTGACGTGTTTGCCACTTCCATTAATCGAGTGAAAAGGTTTCTCGTGAAGTAGGGCTACAAATTCATGTTTGTTGGCTACATTTTTCATTGTGGCCATTACTAACTGGTTTTGGTCCGCGGCTAAATTGGCTCCACAAAAAATAGGTGCAATTTCAAATTGACCGGGGGCTACTTCGTTGTGTCTCGTTTTCGCAGCGATGCCGAGTTTGTATAACTCCATTTCTAATTCGTGCATAAAAGCTTCAACACGAGAGGGAATAGTTCCAAAGTAATGGTCTTCTAGCTGTTGGTTTCTAGTGGGCATAGAGCCAAATAGCCCTCTTCCAGACATGATGAGGTCAGGTCTAAGGCTATAATAAGCTCTGTCTACAAGAAAGTATTCTTGTTCAGCTCCGCAGGTGGAATTCACCGAATTTACATTGCGCCCAGTAAGCTTTAAAAACTCAGTGGCTTGTTTGCTGAGTGCGGTTATGCTTCTTAACAAAGGAGTTTTTATATCTAAAGCTTCTCCGGTATAAGAAACAAAGGCAGTGGGTATACAGAGTGTTTTTCCGTTGATGCCTTCGATGATGAACATGGGAGAGGTAATATCCCAGGAGGTATAGCCTCTGGCTTCAAAAGTTGCTCGAGATCCACCACTCGGGAAGGAAGACGCGTCAGGCTCTCCTTGCATAAGTTGGCCAGCGCTTAATGCTTCAATGGGTTGGAGTGATTCATTGAAGTCTAAAAAGGCATCATGTTTTTCTGCCGTTGATCCTGTGAGTGGTTGAAACCAATGGCAAAAGTGCGTAGCTCCCTTTTGAGTAGCCCAATTAGAAACGGCTTGGGCGACGATTTCGGCATGGGTTTTAGGGAGGTGCTTGCCAGATTTTACAATATTTTTAATGTCCTCTTTAATTTCGCTAGGGATCGAAGAAGCCTGTTCAATATTAAACACATTGACCCCAAAGTATTCACTCGGTTTAAGTGCCTGTCCTTGTTTTGATAGGGGAAGTTCGAATTTACGGGGTTGGCGCTCTCCTGCTATTTGTTTTGCGGCAAAACGGGCCGATAGACTCATTTAGTCACTCCTTTGCGATTTGGGATTGTTTGCCAGGGAGTATAGTTGAATCAAAGGTCAAAATCATTAAAAATTAGTTAAAAATAAGGCTAAAAATGATCTTTAGAGCTTGGTTTTTCTGCATCAAGGCCGTCTAGTATTTTCAAATGTAAAAAAGATCGGTTGAGCAGCAAGTTTATTTTGGTCTAACGCTATTACCTGGTACAGGGAATTGGTGTTAAATAGGCTCATATCTAGTGAAATTACTTTCGTTTCAGGAAAAGACAGAAAAACAGAATAATTCGTCTCATGAAAAGTTTGGTCCTTAGAGTATTCGTAAATTTTTATCAATAGGTTGATCTCTGCCTGGGAGGAATTTTCAATTGAGATCAACAGAAGATCGTCGCTTTGATGATAACTCAAAGATACGGGGAATTTTACATTTCGATATAATGTCGTTTCGTTATTTTTTGAAGGTGGACGGTAAAAGGGAAAAGGAGGATCTTCTTGGGCAACGGACGAATCAGTGGGCACGGGCACAAGCTCCTTACCCAAACTAGCCTTTTGACCGCAAGACATTAGGCTAAAAATAGAGGTTATTAGAAAATAAAAAAACAGTACTTTTATATTAAATTTCAAGACTTCTCCCTAGTCCCGATTCGACACCGCCTTATTAAAAAGCAAGATAAGTACCAAAAAACGAGGTTTAAGCTCATTTTCCGATAAATAATTTTTTTGAGAATCATAACGATTCCTCATGGCAGCAAAAACTGACAGAGCCAGTATCACTTTTGATGTCTTTCTTTCGGACTATGGTTCGAGGTATAACACTTGAGTAATATAAAAGCGTCAAAATTTTGTTATTTTTTAAACAGGGAGGTTTATATGATCAAAAAAAGTTTTGCTGCTGCGCTGGTG
>JAGRAA010000456.1 GCA_020435185.1 Bdellovibrionales bacterium
TACGGACACACTTTGGTGTCCGTAGCGCGTTAGATGCGGCATGGACACCAAAGTGTGTCCGTACCTTTTTTATCTTTACCAGTTTACTACGCCGTCATCTAACCACTGTTGAAATGAGCTCGTTGGTATAGCCGTGCGAGTACATATAGATACAAAATGAGGGCATTGCGCCTGACTCGTACCGTCTACACAGGTTCCATTATAAATGACTTTAAAACTACTATTATTTTGGAGAGTTCCGTAACAATACCCACTGTCTTTCTTCGCGATCACACACATGTTATGTAAATCGATATACCAATCGTCCTTATCTGGATCCAAAATTCCCCTAACAACATCAAAGGCGGCATTAGATCCCGGTAGATAAGGATCGACCCCTTTACGACAATACGTTTTTGAACTATCCGCAAGAACTGGATCAATCCCAGCCCTTCCGTGCACAGCATCTTCTTCTCTAACAATTTTGAATTTCAACAAATTCGGACAAGACCACTGTAAGGCCTCACCCTTAACCTCTTCTAAAGATTCTTCTCTGATCGTCAAAAGCTCTCTATCTAGCAAGCTGTCCGCAGCCGTTTGCTGCCCAAACTCCATAAAGTACCCTCTTCCATAAGCCTGCTTTGTTTTGTCTTCAAAATCAGAAAGAGCCATCAACTCATTACCCATCACTGGCAACGAACCGTATGTTAACGCCATCATTACACCAGAACTTCCATTCATATCGGCTCGAATTCCGGCAGTGTCATTATTATGTAAATATCGAATTTGACCTGCAACCGCTCTGTCTGATTCTAAACCCGGTATCGTCGATAAAAACTGTGATCTTACACCATCTTCTTGTCTCCACAATTCTTTAACAATAGCTTCAGAGTCTAAGGGTCCCAAAATCAAACCCACATGCTCACCCAGTCTCACATTACCATTTTTATCTCCCATAACCGACTGTAACTGACGAGCTCCATCCGATCCTCGAATAGAAAGTTGAGCTTGAGCTTCTTGACTTTTACTGGACTGAATAACAGACAAATATCTTTCCGCAAATCGGTCTCCTACATAATCTCGAATCTTACTCGAAAGCTTTACACCCGCATTTGACCCTAAAGCCGCTGCTCTAAAACTATAATAGGCCGTTGGATCTTCGTTGCTCATAGAGGAGCAAGACATATAGGAAATGGTGTCTACAGATATATCAAAAGCAAAAGGAGCGTTAGAGGAAGCAGAACTCGACGCAGACTCAGTGTCGCTAGATAGGCCACCAGCGCAGTTTTGAAAAATAAACGCAAGACCTATAGAACCTAAAGTAGTAAAAATTATAGCAACAGCTCGTCGCCTAGTTGTATTTCTCAAAATACACCTCTCGTCCAGACTTAAGACTTATCGGCAGTCTAAAATGAGACTTGAGGAACTTTGTATCAAAAATTATCAAAAAAATCTGTTTTCTAGACAAAGTGACCTGGATATGGTTTTCTCAATCTCATTATGAAACAGTCTCCCAGAAAAGCATTAATTCCTGTAGCCGGCCGAGGCACTCGATTCTTGCCCGCAACCAAGACGGTGGCCAAAGAACTTTTCCCTCTTGTTGATAAACCCCAACTCCTTCTCATCGTAGAAGAGGCTGTTGGTGCCGGCGTAGAAGAAATTATTTTAATCTCTGGCCCTCATAAAAAGGCTGTGGAAGATTTTTTTAAAGTCGACGCTGAATTAGAAGATTTCTTGCAATCCAAAGGTGAATTAGATTTAGTAGAACGTCTAAAAAAAATCAGCTCGTTAGCCATCATCAAAATTGCCCAACAAGACGATCCGAAAGGTTTAGGACACGCTGTTTATTCTGGTAAAAAGTTAATTGGAAATGAACCCTTTTATGTTCTACTTGGTGACGAAATCATCTACTCCCCTGAAGATTCTTCCTTAGCCTTGCGCGACCTTCAACAATCCTTTATTGAGACCAAAGCCAGCACTGTAACTTTAATGAAAGTTCCGAAAGAGCAGGTCAATCGCTATGGAATAGCTGATGTTAAAGACCCTTCCTTTGTTCCACAGAAAATCTCTTCATTGATTGAAAAACCCTCTGTTGAAGAATCTCCTAGCCAATGGGC
>JAGRAA010000457.1 GCA_020435185.1 Bdellovibrionales bacterium
CATAGTCGCTTCTTAAAAAGCTCAAAGAAACTTCGTTATTTAAAACCTCAACTTCAAACTTTGATTCCTTCTCAATAACCGGCGACTCTATATTTTGAATTTCTACTCGAACAGGGATTCCAATTTCACACCGAGGGATTTTCAACAGGGAGCTATCTACAAGACTCTCTGTATCTGCATACAAAGAAAAATGACTAATACTAATAAGAAAAATTAAACACCGAACGACGTAACCCATACCTATAGTGAATTGCAAAAGGTAAACCAAAAATTGTCACACTAGAACGCAAGTGACGGGAGAGAACCCTGTACTTTTAGTAAAAATTACCAATGTGTACAATATTCTTTCAATCAATGAACTTAAAGTTTGGATAATGGATGATGCTCATCTACTTCTTCTCTTAAATGCTTAGACGACACGGAAGTATAAATCTGAGTAGTTTGAATGCTAGAATGCCCCAATAAAGTTTGTATGGCTCTCAAATCAGCTCCACCTTCCAAAAGGGCGGTAGCGCAGCCGTGCCTAAATTGATGAGGGCTTATGGGATTTTCGAAACCAGCCTTTTTCGACCACTGAGCAAGCCATCTCCAGATATCCACTCGAGAAGGACGACGACCTCTATCATTAATCAAAATTGAATCCGTTTTATCTCTAATAATTTGTTTTCTAGAGTGAACTAAATATTTCTCTAATTCTTCATTGAGTTTATCAGTGAGAGGGATAAGTCTTTGTTTCCCACCTTTACCAGTAATGCAAAGCCATGACTCCGTGAGATTATAATCTTGCAAATTCATATTAATCAATTCGGTGACTCTACATCCAAGACCAAACAACATCAGCAAAGTGATTTGGTTTCGTGATGTTTTATACGGACAATTCACACGGGCAGCATCCAATAATTTATTGAACTCATCAAAAGTAATCGCTTTAGGCAAAGCTGTTTTTACCTTAGGAGGTCGTAGTTCTCTGAGTTCAGGGATTTCTTTTCCTTTAGATTCAAGAAACTTAAAATAGGATCTTATACTACTAATGACTCGAGCTTGTGACCGAGGACTTAACTTTTTGTCTTTTAAAAAATTATAAATTTTCGAAATGTTTTTATCTTGAGAGTAAAATTCATCGAATAATTCAAGATCTCTTCGATAGGCCAAAACAGTATTCTGAGATCTTCCTCTCACATTTTGTAAATCGTCAAAGAATTCCACCCAATATTCTAAAGCCATAGACAAGAGGATACACAGTTTTAGAACCCGAGTGCTATACCTACTGCGTTAATATCAATATTTTATTAGGAATTTCTTAGGGTTATGCCTTTTACTAAGGCATCTTTGTAATATATTAACATTAAAACCCAACGAAGCCAGAAAGTGCTGAAATTCTACCCAAATAAGAACCATCTGAATACTCCACATCAAATTGTATAGTGGAAGAAAGTTCTTCTTTACCTGGAACCAAATCATGTGTGCTCAAATAAATAGTGCCTCCACCTCCCGACATGACAAACACAAATCGATCTAAATTTTGTCCTAACGAAGAGGTATGTGGTTCAATGTAGGAATCTACCTGAGAAAAACTTTGAGTGTGAGTGGCACCATTTTCATCTTTCACATAAAAACGAATTTCACTTGTTCTAGAATCCACACCAACAGATTCCATAAAAAAGACACTGGCCTCTTGCAAAGTTTCCACATCAAGCCCAGAACTGATAAAATCTAAATTATTCATTGCCAAGATATTTTTTGGTAAACCAAAATCAGGACCGCTTATCGCAAAATACAGACTGTTCTGTTGATCGCTTGAGGCAGAAGAAACAAACTTAGCCGCACCCACTTGCTCATTCATAATTTGTAAAACTTCTTCTTCAGAATAACTATGATCTACAGAACGATAAACATTGGAGCAAGCCAAGAACAAAAAGGTGATGGGAATTATCATTAGTATTTTCTTGCTCATACTTTGCTCCAAACAAATTTATGCCCTTATTATTAGTAATAAGGCTTTTCGATTAAATATTTTCTACCGAAAGCGTTACAATTCACCTGAGGCCCTTCAATCCTTTCGATAGTCAACCATCCACTTAAAGAATGACCATATTGTATGCCATCGATTTTTGAAACACGAGTGGGAGACATAGAGTTCCAATATATTCCGTAGTCAAAATTCATATAGACTCTTTCACCGGTCCCTTGATGTACGGCCACAAATTTTAAACCTGTCACTGAATTTCCGCTATAAACCGTGCCGGCTTGCGCAGTTTCAATATTATAATGTCCTTCTCTGAGGTAACAAGTTTGATTCACATCTTTGTCAACAAACATATAGCCAGCAACAGTAGCCGCCGTTCCCACAGGGTTTCCGTTTTGGACCACATTAGCATCGGTATAAAAGCCTAACCCTAACTCTGCTTGAAAGTCGGTGTAAGCTTTAACCAAACCCAATGCATCCACTAGATGGTTTGTGGTTGTTGGACACGTTGTGCAGTTTTCATAACCGTTGACTCCAGGTCTAGCTCCTACCACAACATTGTTGTTACCGTTATTTTTATCGCATCCGGTAAACATTACTGTGGATAGCAAAAGAAACCCAAAGATTAGTTTGTTTATGTTTCTATTTAGCGTTTTCATGATAATCCCCTTATACTCCTTTTAAAAATTTACATCGCCATTAAAAGCTGAACTTAAATTTAATCCAGAAAAACTACCTAACTTTTTATATCCGTTAGTAGGATAAATCGCCGCTGTTGTGTTGACGCCATCTCCAGACTTCCAAGATCGACAATCATATGGACCAACAGAAATAAACCAACAATGACTTGGTGGAAGCGGAGGCGTTAATACGTAAGGACTAGATACTAAATCGAAGTTTTTAAACCATATACTTCCACTCGCATTTACAGGAGGTTCTCCATCTCCTAATGATTCATAGTCCTCTATAACTATTATTACGGCACCATATCTATCTTGAAAAAAACCATGCCAATAAGTTTTTCCGCTCTTGGTAAACCAAACGTTATACTTCGCGGCTTTCGATAAAGAAGTATTCCAAAAAACAAACTCATCTCCATTTACAAAAACACCTTCATGGTAAGAACCATTGTCGTAATACCCGATGGTAATTCTTCCACCATAACCATCTCCACGCCTTACTAAATTTACGTTAAGTCCGATACTACTTGGATTATATCTTGTGACCGTCGCATACTCTGACAATA
>JAGRAA010000458.1 GCA_020435185.1 Bdellovibrionales bacterium
CTACTTTTTGACTTTTGTAAGTTCTTATTTGAGACTTTTTCATTTCAATAAAAAAAATCCCTACCACAAGTATAACGAAAAAAATAATTATTCTTAGTTTCATAGTCTCCTCTTATTTTTTCTCTACCAGTTTATTGACGGCCGCAAAGGCTTCTCTAATTTTAAAATCATGCACTGCCTGAGTCAGCATAGCTTGATACAATAATAACTCTGCACCATTGAGCTCAGTAACCGATGTCTTTCCTGTTTTAAATCTGTTTTGACTTACTTTAAAGCTCTGCTGTGCTAACTTAACTGTATTTCGATCATTGCCTCTCATCTGCATCAAACGATTATATTCAGTGACCTTATCACTCAACATCTGCACCAATTGATCTTTTTGCTTTATTTTCTCTATCTCTGCCGCATTTTTCATATTATGAGCTTTTTCAATATCAGCTCTGTTGGTTCCGCCGCTCCATATATCCCAAGACAAATTAAGACCAATCACACTCGAGTTAATCGTACTATCTGTATCAGACCAACCTCTATTGCTTCTCTCACTAGAACTATAATTATAAAAAGCTCCCAGTCGTGGAAACACCTTCGACTCCTGTGCTCGAGCCATTCTATCCGCATATTCAACCTGCTTATCAACTATTTTTAATTGCGGTTGTCCTTTCATCATTTCATCCATCAAATCTTTTTCTGATAAAAATGCAGATTCTTTAAACTCTATGTCCACCAAATCCACTTTTTCATCCAAAGAAAGTCCTAATAATATTTTAAATTGTGTCTTCGCCTGCTCAAAGCCTTTTGCAGCTTCCTGAACTTGTGAAGATCTTGCTGCCACATCCGCCTGCAATCTAATCAGATCTTGTTGGGGAGGTCGACCTGAGGCAAAATAACTTTGCAAGATACCTAAGTTTGCCTTGGCATTTTTCAATGATTCATTGGCGATCTCCAATTGTTTCTGTGCAAGCAAAACTGAATAATAGGATAGCTTCACTCCATACTTTAACTCTCTTACCGTTACAGCCTTACCCAACTTCGACATTTCGATGGCGGCATCTGCTGCTTTAATGACGTGAGTGACCGCTCCAAATGCATAAATAGGCTGAGTTATTGTCACACCTAGGGTTCTCTCAAAGTCAGAATTCAATGAAAATCCACTAATGACTGGCTTTTCATTGAACTTGTTAAAATCATAGGACAGAGAAATATGCGGCAATGCTCCTCCAAGAGCACTCCTATATTCATGCTTTACCTGTTCCATTTTATTATTTTGCAGTTGCAGTGCCGGACTATACCGTAATGCTTGCTCAACAGACTCATCGACCGTCATTGTTCGCGCCATGGCATCCAATGAAAAAATTAATATCATAAAAATTAGCGTTTTAATCTTACACCCCCAGGCCATTTAATAATAAATCTATCGTGGTTGAAATATAGGAATCTACAAATTCTTTGTCTGCAATATCCATAGAAACCAAATTTTTTCTTAATTCATTTCCTCGTACCATTTCAATTAAACTGCCAAATAGAATCTGTACGATTATTCTGGCATCACAATTTTTTCTAATAAAGCCCAAAGACTGCGCCGTTTCTACGAAATTTAAAAACTGATTATATGTTTTCAAAAATATCTGTT
Source organism: Bdellovibrionales bacterium (assembly GCA_020435185.1). Classification (GTDB taxonomy): domain Bacteria; phylum Bdellovibrionota; class Bdellovibrionia; order Bdellovibrionales; family UBA1609; genus JAGRAA01. The sequence continues at coordinate 1,631 of JAGRAA010000458.1, forward strand.
TAAAAGTTTCTGGAGCCATTTTTGACAATGTATCAATATTTTTATGCATCATAAAAAAGGACTCTTGCTCATTTAAAGCCATGGCTAAAAACTGCCCCATAAACATAGAAAGTCTTAATTTGAATTCTTCTAAAGACTGAGGTTCCTCTAAAACCGAACTTACAAGGAAAAACTTTTTATGCGCAAACTCTTCAGCAAGATACTGAAACAACCCTTCTTTAGACCCAAAATGGTAATTGATTGAGGCTATATTTACTCCGGCCAAAGAAACGATATCTCTCACAGAGGTCATCTCATACCCTTTTTCAGCAAACAAAGTAATTGCTGCTGCTATGATTTTATCTTTGGCGGTTTCTGACATATTTTCCTCAAATAAACATTTGTTTTATTATTATAAACATTTGTTTATTTAAATCAAACAATTGTTTGAGTCAATATCATACCGAGAATATAAGGGTTAAGTTATTGATTATCTTATGTTTCAGAATACAGAAACCTCAAATATAAACTAAATTTATTTGATTTTTGTGGGATTCAAGAGAGCATCTGATAAGGTCTTTTAGCAATATCCTTCTCAACCATTACTTTACTTTTCAAAATAAAGTACCCGCAAAAACCAAAAATAATCATCATATAGTATGTGAATAAATTATTACTCAATGCCCAATTCGAAGCCCTTAGCCCTATGAGATCTTGTGTCGCAAACAAGATAGCTACAAAGCTTGATCCTAAATAGAATAAATCTATCCCGCCTCGTTTTACAAAACACTTAAAAATAAATACCATCGGTATAGTTAAATGAACCATATGTGCCGATCGAGTATCGGGAGATAACAATAGCATCAGTACAAAGCATAAAGAAAAACTACCCACTTCACTCCTATCCATCAAGGTAAGTCCAGAAACCACTAATATAAGAAACCCTCCAAAACCTATGGCTGTCAAACTCCCAAGTTTTGACGAATTTAATATTCTTGAAAAAGCTCCCACCAAAGATTGGTTAGATATCAGAGTCAACTCTCCCTTCGCGGCCTTCATTTGAGTGGACAAGGAAAGCCAAGCGCTAATTTCATTTTCAATCCCGTTAGTTGAGTTTATATGTAAAACTAAATAACTACCGACAAAAATCAAAATCACATAAAAAAGAAAAGTCCACTTTTTCTTCAAAACAAACCAAAGGATAAAAACCATCGGGGTTACTTTTATAGATGCTAAAACAAAACACCCTGCTGAAACAAAGTTCTGACCTTTAGACACAAAATAAAACGACAATACCAACAAAAACATAATATATAGGTTGATTTGACCTAATATAAAATCACTATGTAAGTTGGATATTAAAAATAAAAAAGGAAATACTAAAAGTACCTTTTCTTTTGTTCTTAATTCCGAATGATCAAAATAACCTTGTGAAAAAGCTTCCTTTAAATACCAAAAAAATAAATACAACTTTCCTGTAAACCATAATGTTGCCGAAAGCCAAAAAGGTAAAAGAGCTAGCAAAATAGCCACCACAGCAAAGTGCGGCATATAGAAGACATACATACCTGTCGAAGGAGCCGGCAGGTATACACTTTTACCTAATAAAATATTTTTTCCTACTTCATAAAAAGTTAAAAAATCATTGCCCCTTTGTATACAGGCAAACAAATAGAATACTATTAAAGTAAAACCAAAAAAATAGGACCATTTCAAATGAGATTTAATTGCAGAGAAAAACATAAAAAATAGATATAAATCTTTTTACAATTTGTACATAATTTAAATAAGAAATTACTTCAATTGATATAAAAAGTCTCTCAACAAAATATTCCATTTAACTGAGAGACTCGTCACTGAATTAATACTGATCGATAATTTGGCCTAAAAATCCACGATTATTTGTGCTGCTCATTAGTAAAATATTTTTCTTACCAAGATTAATCTCAAGCAAAACACTCATGTACTGATTAGCAAGATAAAGGTTAATTCCCTCGACATTGTCCGCACTGACTTTACAATCTTTAGATTTAAAAAAAACAGTGGCCTCATAGTCTCTGTTTCCATAACTAGAACTTCCATAAGGCTCATAAGTATTTTCACCAATTCTAAGCTTTGGACGATTAGAATCAAAAACAAAATTTCCGCTAGAGGTTTCTTCAGACATATTGTTATAGCAAGCCTTTAATCGTAGACTCTCTAATTTAATTTCAGATAAATAGATTTGAATGGGTTTACCCTCTAAGGAAGGCTGATACGCAATGGTTTTTGGCATTCCTTCATTGGCAAATGCATTTATGGTAAAAGTCATTATTGCTAGTATTATAAGCTTCATATATCCCCCTTTAGTACCGAACGCTCTATTTGGCACTGGTAAATTGACCTATTAAACTTGGTAAGGCTAGTGTATTTTTTGAAAATTACTAGTGGTTTTTTACAAATGATCCCCATTTAGCGCTGATTTATCCTCTATCTTATGTCGACGCAGCCGTTCATCTTACTTCAGTGCCTCATCTTGAGATAAAACCAAAGAACTTTAAAAAGACTCAACACAATATCCGAAGTGTACTTATGAAAATCTTCTATCTAGTAAGCTATTTCTTATTTTCTTGGAACACGTTCGCCCACGCGGAGTGCCTACGCAGCCCTGTTCATAATATGGCCCTCTTGAATTGGTAAATCAGTATGGTTCAGATCCCGTACGATTTTATCTCCTACAAGGCTTTTCATCTTTCGCCGATGGTGATTTTACCTCATCAGGATTAGCTCAGGTGAATAATAATTTTCTTGCTAACGGGATAGGTAACTTATTGAGTCGACTGTGGAAGCTCAGAGAGAAAGCTGGTTTATCTACTTTCGTTTCATCGCAAACCCAAGAGGTTATTTGTGAGCACCCATTTCGCTTTAATCTACAAATTCAAAAATTGTGGAGACGGATCGACAAGATTAATGCCGAAATCAATGAGTTCAAGCCTTGGGAGGTTTTGAAGGAAGGAGCGACAGGTGAATTAATTTTGAAACTTCAAGAATGGACCTCTGAACTCATTGGTGTTGGTCGTCTTGCGGAACCTTACATTCCACGAGCGAGCAAACAAATCATTGACCTCTCTGATACGACAGGTGATAACTCTAGCTTACCCCATTTATTCAGGAGAATTTAGAGAATTGGAGGGCGGTTACGACCGCTCTCCTTCTGGTTTTCGGAAGGGAAAATTTGATCAGGAGACAACTCGCCTAGTTGAGATGTTTTGAAAGAAAATCCAGAACGAGTTGCTTTCGTTTCATTTCATCTTTGCCGAAAAAACCATGACCAGCATTTGGAAAATAATGCACTTCTGGAGTTCGCCCAGCCTTGCGGAGCGTTTCTTCAATGCGCTCTGTTTGCTCAACTGGCCAGACGTTGTCTTTTCTTCCATGAGTAAGCAAAATCGGCCCATCATATTTTTCAATTTCAATACGGGAGTTACTTTTAAGATTTTGTCCATTCAAACTCCAAGCTCCAATATCTCGATTTGTTGTCCGTGGGTTATCGCTACATCTGTTGTTCCAGGTGTAGTCCGAAAAATTGGGACAGCCTTTAGATTCCAAACAGATCCAACAGCGATTGTCATTCCAATCCCAGTTGAATGGACCAACAACGACATCACTGGGTGAATGAGCAATGAGCGCATCCGGCTTGGATGAGAAGGCGTTAGCGTTTGCCCCTAGTATCATGGTTAACTCAGCCCCTCTTGAAAATCCGTAGAAAGCAATTTTTTTTCCAGCAACAAGTTTATGTTCTTTCAGCCACTTTGCCGCCTCAAATACGGTTTCAACTTTTACACTCTTCAATGTTTCTCTAGACCCGACCAAATCTCGATTACAATCAAAATAGCAGTAAACAAGAACCGCAAAGCCATTTGCTGCAAGCAAATTAGCACGGGCTAATAGGGACCCTTGTGACCCACC
>JAGRAA010000459.1 GCA_020435185.1 Bdellovibrionales bacterium
TCAGGGTCAATCTACACACAGGCCGCTCGCTCCAGCGAAGAAGATATTGAAATGGCATTAGATGCAGCTCATAAAGCCGCGGGAGCTTGGGGGAAAACTTCCACCGCCGACCGAGCAAATGTCTTGCTAAAAATTGCCGACAGAATGGAACAAAATTTAGAAAAATTAGCTTACGCCGAAACTGTAGATAACGGTAAACCTATGCGCGAAACATTAAATGCCGATATTCCTCTTGCTATAGATCATTTTCGCTATTTCGCTGGTTGTATTCGATCCCAAGAGGGCTCTATCGGTGAGGTGGATGAAAACACCGTAGCTTACCATTTTCATGAACCCTTAGGAGTGGTCGGGCAAATTATACCCTGGAACTTTCCAATTTTAATGGCCGCCTGGAAGCTTGCCCCTGCCCTTGCTGCTGGAAATTGTGTTGTACTAAAACCCGCAGAATCAACCCCTGTGAGTATTTTAATTTTACTAGAATTGGTTGCTGATATCCTTCCCGATGGAGTCATTAACATAGTCAATGGCTATGGTCGAGAGGCCGGTATGCCCCTCGCTACCAGCAAGCGAATTGCAAAAATCGCATTTACCGGATCAACGACGACCGGTAGAGTTATCGCTCAAGCGGCAGCCAATAATCTTATTCCGGCCACCCTAGAGCTTGGCGGAAAATCCCCTAACATTTTTTTTGCCGATGTTATGGATAAAGATGACGATTTCCTAGACAAAGCAATTGAAGGTCTCGTTCTCTTTGCTTTTAATCAAGGAGAAGTTTGTACCTGTCCGTCGAGAGCACTTATTCATGAAGAAATATATAATGAGTTTATGGACCGCGCCCTAAAGAGAGTCTCCGATATTAAACAAGGAAACCCCTTAGACACTGAAACCATGGTCGGAGCTCAGGCCTCAAAAGAACAGATGTCAAAGATCATGAACTATCTTGATCTTGGAAGGCAGGAAGGAGCTGAAGTCCTTATTGGTGGAGAACAAGCAAAACTTAAAGGAGATTTAGCCGGCGGATACTACATTCAGCCCACCCTATTTAAGGGTCATAACAAAATGAGAATCTTCCAAGAAGAAATCTTTGGACCCGTTCTTGCCGTAACCACATTTAAAAATGATCAAGAAGCTCTCGACATCGCAAACGATACTCTTTATGGATTAGGAGCTGGAGTGTGGACACGAAATATCAATACAGCCTATAGATTCGGAAGAGAAATTCAGGCTGGAAGGGTATGGACCAATTGCTATCATGCCTATCCCGCGCACGCTGCTTTTGGGGGGTATAAAGAATCCGGAATTGGACGGGAGACGCATAAGATTATGCTAGACCACTACCAACAAACCAAAAATCTACTTGTAAGTTATAGCCCAAAAAAACTCGGATTTTTTTAAAGAAATGGTTAGTAAAGTTATAGCCACTCCAGAGGCTTTAAAGCTTCTGGAGATTTTAAAAAGCAAACATGGATCTCGGCTTATATTTCACCAGTCCGGAGGATGTTGCGACAACAGTGCCGCTAACTGCTTTTTGGAGGGAGAAATCACCATCGGAAAACAGGATGTTTACCTCGGAGATATTGGAGGCTGCCCTTTTTATATTGGAAAAGCTCAATATCAGTATTGGAAACACACCCAATTAATTATCGATGTAGTTGAAGGACATGGAGGCACCTTCTCTCTGGAAGGCCCAGAAGGAAAAGCATTTATAACCAAATCTAGAGTCTTTACAGAAGAAGAACTCCACCAAATTAATAAAGAAAATTAATTGTATCGAGTATATACTTTTAAACGAGAATGAACATCTACTCTAAGGGTTTGAGGAGCTTGAGATCCATAGAGAAATTTCCCCGACCTAAACATCCATAAAGGAGAAAAACCCTCCTGCGTTTGAAATGTTTTTTTAAGCAATGACATCCCTTGTGTTAATTTCATTTTTGCCTGCTGACTTGTTCCTGGAGGAGCATGACCAGAGACAACATCAAACGCTGTCAAACTGGCTATAGAATAAGGTTGAACCCCATAGTCCTCTGCCTGCAGAATAAGCCACAACCTATAGGATAAACGCCCAGAATCTAGAAGACTCGTTCTATCAACACCGCCTTCCTTGTTATTTTTAACTTGGATACAATAAATAAAACTGTGGTTTCGGAAAGCTTTCTTGGTTAAAAAATTAATTTTAAATTTAAATCCTAAATACCATAATAATGAGATCACCGATGGGTACACTCTGAATAGTCTCAACATAAACCTCTCTACAGTATTTACTTCTAGGGTTTGCCAAGGCATCCCATCTCGG
>JAGRAA010000460.1 GCA_020435185.1 Bdellovibrionales bacterium
ATAGGTGGAGAATATAAGTGGCAATCCTATGCTCCTTACCTGCAAGGATTTGCTAAGATCGAACTCGAAAATATTGCAAAAAAAGCCTGGAAAAACGGAATTAAAGCTCAAGTCTTTAATGCTCCAGAAATCCTTACTAATAGCAGTAGTATATTTTTAGGAATTGAAGTGGCTCTGTATCCTCTTTTGGGAGCATTACAAAAAGAAAAAGAATCTTCAAGTTTAGTTAAAGACCTTCTGGCTCGCTGTAATAAATTATTAAAACCTGACTACAAAATCGAAAGCATACTCGATCTCACCAGTGAATACTTTAAATCAGAAATCATCAGCCAGCGTTGGTCAGATTTCCCAGGATGGCCACAACATAACGGCCCCGAACAAATGAAGCTCATGCGTGAAACTTCGCAAAAAATAATCGACATGCATATCACTGATAAAGAACTACTCACCTCTGAATTGAGCGAAGTAGTCTTTAAATCTTGCGGTAAGGCGATGATTTCCTGTGCCTATGATCCTCAACAACCTGTCTGGTGGATTGGTCATGATATCGTCGCTAAATTGTGTGATTGATGAGCTCAAAATAGTATGAAAAATATTAAATTTCTCTATGGAATTTAAATTCAAACACTTCGAAAGACAGAGAGGTACTCAAGAATGGCAACGCGATCTTACACAAACACGAAGAAGACACCAATCCGTTATGCGCCTCTATTGGCATTCCTTCTCTGCCTTGGATGCTCTTCACATCAAATAGAGTCTGACCAATTAATCGAAGATCCTCACACTGGCGCAGTAAGTTCAGCTCAATTAAACGAAATAGAAAACGATTCAAAAAATAAATCTCTCGAATCAATAAAAGACCATTCTCAACCGGGTTTACATCTGCTTTCTACGCAAAAATGCAGAGAATCCTCTCTCGTTGAGCAACCAGATATTTTCTCATACCTCGTTTCTAACATTATTACTCATTCTCTGTTTAAAAATTCTGAATGTGAAAAAAACATATACTATTATCATCTTCGCTTTAAACTCATCTGCGATAGCCTGGGAGATTTAGCCATACCGATTCCAGTAAAAAATAAGAAAGTCCAGTGGTCCATTGCCCGTCGATGGAAGGGAACTGCTACCAGCAACTTAGAAGGCATGGTTGATCTCTATTTTAAATCTGATTTTAAAATTCGCGGAAATCAAATTCGAATTCAAAAGGAAAAGATATCTCCTGATTACCAAATGCTGATCTTAAAGGGATGTTCATAATTATTCTTTCGGAGTTTGCAGTCTAACTTGACATAATCCTCACAAATAGCTACTTAGTTTGTTTACCTATAATAAGGATAATAAGGGGGTTCTATGAAAATACTTATCTTTATTTTTTCGTTCATTCCGTCTATTAGTTTTGCATCCAACATACAGCTAAATTGCGGATTAAACATGAATCAATTTAAGTCTGACTCAACCCTATTTCCACTCATTGGTGACTCAAACCAAAGGTTGATCTTTGAATTAAAGGATGTCGGATATGGCGCTTTAAAAGGTGAGGCTCAAGCGCGATTTAAAAACGATCAATCAGAACATGAC
>JAGRAA010000461.1 GCA_020435185.1 Bdellovibrionales bacterium
TTTATGTAGTTGGTGAAAACAGGTTTTGGTTCTAAAACTTTACTAAACAAATACCACTCTAAATTAGAAGCTAAATATAAGTCGGCGGCAGAAAACTGATCTCTCAATAAAAACCCATCAGCCACAGCAAGCTCAAGTGTGCGAACTACGTCTTCATAGCTTCCATGACCGAGTTGGCTAGGTTGAGGATTATTTTGCCTTGGATGGGTTTTATCCCACATTGCTGGCTCTATGCATGAGGCGGCAAAAAAGAACCAACGATAATAACTTCCTCTTTTGGGATCCTCTAGGGATGGCGCCATTTTAGCTTGTGGGAATATATCTGCCAAATAAGCACAAATGGCAGCATTTTCTGTAACAATATTATTTTTGTGAACTATGGCCGGTATTTTACCCATAGGGTTGATTTTTAAATACTCTGCAGATTTTTGATCTTTAGAGTCCCATTTTAGAGATTTGATTTCATAGTTGGCTCCAACTTCTTCTAGCATCCAATGGGATATCCGGCCTCTTGATTGGGGGTTGTAGTAAAAAATTATTTTTTCCATGGTTGTATACCCTCATAAATTTAGTTCTTAAAAAGAGTAATCCTATTAGATACCGTTAAGCAATACTTATTAAGGTTGAGCAAACGCTTGTCTGTTTGGAGTGAATAAGGTATATCAGCCTCAGGGGAACACTTTCAATAACGATAAATGTTTAAATTGAGTATAACCTAAATTTCATGTGTGCTTCTCAACCGGGTGGTGAATTATTAAGTTTATTGTAGACATCAACGAAGATCAGATTAAGAGTTTTACCTATCCGCTAAATCCCACGTTCGGGACGGTTCTTGCTCCGGTCACCCTTTGGTGTGATATCAGCAGAGAAATTAAGATCCCAGATGAAGTTCACATTACTACTCAGACAGATTTTATGCTCTCTAGTTTTTCATCTGCTCTTCACTATGGACAGTCTATTTTTGAAGGCTTAAAGGCCTATTCATTGAAGGACGGAGCTGTCGGAATTTTTCGGTTAGATGATCACGCTCGTAGATTTAAGCAGTCTGCTAAAATAATGGGTATGCCAGAATTTAGTGAAGAATTTTTTAAAGAAAGTGTAATCAAATACATTCAAAGTGTTAAAGCTCTTGTTCCAAAAGAAGAGGGACATAGTTTTTATATAAGACCGTTGATGTTCTCTAATGATCCAGTCATTAAAGTACACTCTGGTTATGATTTTCGTTTTTTTATAATGGGTTCTATTGTTGGTGATTATTTTAATTCTGGTGTTAAAGGAGCAAAAGTATTTTGTAACAAAAATTTTGTAAGAGCCTTTCCAAATGGCACTGGTCAGGCTAAAACTGCTGCCAACTATGCACTTAGTCTATTGGGTCTTCAGCAGGCACAAGCGCTGGGTTATGAGCAGGTTTTATACTTAAATGCTAAAGGAAATCGAAATATAGACGAGCTTGGTGGAATGAATTTTTTTATGTTAAAGAATAAAAAAATCATTACCCCTACACTTCATGGGACTATTTTAGCAGGAATTACCAGAGCGACTATTCTAGAGGTCGCCAAATCACAAAATTTTGAAGTCGAAGAGAGAGACATTACAATTGATGAGGTTGTAGAGTGCAGTCAAGAGATTAGTATTTTTGCCTCTGGAACGGCAGCGACGATTGTTCCCATTGAAAAAATTGGACTTCAAGAAGATATTGGTGGAAACATACAGGAGTACTTTTTTCATATTGATCCTAAAGTAGAAGAACTGAGAAATAATTTGATTTCTTGTCATAAGAATGAAAGTTCGTTTAGCCAAAAATGGTTAACGTTAGTTTAGAAATAGACCACATGTTGCTTTAACATCAGAAAGAGCGCCTACACGTAGTGTCAACAGTTTATAAACAGTAATAGATTAACACCTGAATGGGGTATTATTTTTTGAGAGAGAATAACAAAGGTTGATACTTTAAGTGATGGCTGAAGAGATTCATTATTTTATTTTAATTATTTCTGTGCTTTTGGTTCCTAAAATCGTGATGAGATTTCAGGTGCCGGCAGGATTAACGGCCTTAGTTATGGGTGTGTTGACGAGTTACTATTTGGGATGGTTTGCAACGAGCCAGACAGTAACCATTCTTGCCACATTGGGGATTACTTCTTTATTTTTGTTTGCTGGAATAGAAATCGATTTTGGAGAATTAAAAAAAAATGGCCCTGTTTTAATCAAGCATATTTTAGTTTCTGGTTCTATTATCACTATATGTACATATGTTCTAGGATGGATATTAAACTTAGATACTCGTGAGGCCGTAGTACTATCTTTAGGTCTGACTACTCCATCAACGGGTTTTATTTTAAATTCAATTGATAACTTTAAGTTTACCGAAGAACAAAGATATTGGATCCGGTCGAAAGCGATAGCAAATGAAATTTTAGCGCTTTTGATATTGTTTTTTACCTTACGCTCACAGTCCTTTGCACAACTGGGTATTTCTCTCGCAGCAATAATTTTGATGATTATATTGCTCCCTATAGCTTTTCGTCTTTTTATAAAAACAATCGCTCCCTTTGCTCGAGATTCTGAAGTTACCTTTATGATTTTGATGGCCTTTATTTGTGGAGTGGTGACAATGAAACTTGGAACCTATTATTTAATAGGAGCATTTATAACGGGTGTAGTGGCCGCTCAGTTTAGGCATTTTATTAAAACTGAAAATTCAGAAAAAATGCTATATTCGA
>JAGRAA010000462.1 GCA_020435185.1 Bdellovibrionales bacterium
GTTAGATTGGCACATTGTGATTTTTTTTTTTTTTTAACATAAAGATGGGATGGCCTTCAGTATGATAAACGGAAAGAAGCAACAAGTCTTAGATGAAGAGCAAATTGAATCTAACCACCCCATCGTCGCAACAATATTGATTGTTCTCCTCTTATCAATGGGATTTACTCTAAATAAAGGCTATGATCCAACAACAGGAAAACTTTCACTTTTGGGAATCAGCCTACAACTCGGAGATTCAGAAGATCATGAAGGCCACAATGAGTCAAAGAACGGATTGGAACACCATGAAGAAGACGATGACGACTAGGAGTTTTTGTGACTAAAAATGAACGGCTATTAATTGCCATTATCCTATTTACCATCAGTATTGTAACTTCCTTTGACCTCTTAACCGATTTGTCAGAGGGAGTCGTTTGGTGGCATGTCTTTACTGAAGGCTTAGTCGCTTTCTTCGCCTTGATTGGCGTATATTTTTTGATGAGAGGAACCTTTCAGTTAAAACATTCTTTGCTAGAAGAAAGGGCTTTTTCTGCAAAACTATTAGAAGAATCCAAACAATGGAAAGAAAATTCCAAAAAATACATCGATGGCCTCAGCCATTCCATAGATCAACAACTCGACAGATGGGAGCTGACAAAATCTGAAAAAGAAGTGGCTTTTTTTCTCATCAAAGGGTTCAGTTTAAAAGAAATAGCTCAATTCAGATCGACTGCAGAAAAAACCACCCGTGCCCAAGCTGCTTCAATTTATTCTAAAGCCGACATTAAGGGCCGATCTCAGCTTTCGGCATTTTTTTTAGAAGACTTGTTAGTCCCCAATCAAAGAAACTGATATTTACAAATACCGTTCTTATATGAGATCCTTTTTAAAAAAGGATCTCATGGCAAATCGATATATTCATCTTATTAGACATGGTCATTACTACAATGACAAAACTCATGAAAAACATGGCCAACTCACTGCTCTAGGTAAACACCAAGCTCGTCAAATAGGAACCCGACTCGCTGAATATCCCCTATCTAATATTTATGTGAGCACAATGACTCGAGCCATAGAAACAGCTGAAATCATAAGCAAATCTTTTCAAGACAAAACCACCCAACATTGTGATCTCATCATAGAAGGCATTCCTGAATTTCCTGCAAATTTAATCAAAGAAAAGAGTTTAAAAAAAACAGCCTTAAAACAAACAAAAGAACGAATGGATTCTGCCTTTACCAAATATTTTGTACCCAATGAAACAGAAGAAGATCTACACCAAGCTCTTGTTTGCCACGGGAATATTATACGCTATTTGGTACTCAAAGCGATTGGCGTCAAAACCAGTTCCTGGATTGATTTAGACATTTATCAATGTAGCCTTTCTACTGTACGCGTAGAAAAAAACGGAGAGACAAAATTAATTACATTTGGAGAAATAGGTCATATAATCCCTGAAAAAAGAACATTTTTATAAATAAAAGGAAGTCGATTCGACATAAATGAATTCTATTAATTATTTTTTCGCCCTCAAGCAATCATTCAAAAACTATTCCTCCTCCTCTTTATTAAAAGATCTTAAAGCAGGACTTGTCGTTGCCTTAGTCGCTCTTCCTCTTGGGCTAGCGCTCTCTGTAGCCGTCGACGCTCCACCTAAGCATGGCTTATTCACCATAATTACCGCAGGCTTTATTATTGCACTCTTCGGAGGGTCACGCTTTCAGGTCAGCGGTCCAACCGCCGCCTTTGTAGTCATTCTGTATCCTATAGTTCATCAATTTGGATTAGACGGCCTATTTTACGCTGGATTTTTAGCTGGTATTTTTATGATGGTTTTGAGCTTTTTTGGTTTCGGAAAAATTATTAAAATGACCCCATTTCCGGTAGTGACTGGCTTTACAAGTGGAATCGCCTTTGTCATTTTCTTTTTACAATTAAAAGACTTCTTGGGTCTACAGCTTACGAATATTCCGAATCAGTTTATTTTTAAAGTCGCACAAATATTTAGTCACATTCCTCAAAGTAATCCTTATGAATTGGGCATCGGCATTTTTACCCTTGTTGTTATCCTTTTCACTAAAAAATATTTTAAAAACACTCCTGCGCCAGTTATTGGCGTGATATCCGCAACCCTATTGGTTTATATTTTATCTCATCGTTTACCAGGATTTTCTGTAGCTACTCTGGGAACTAAATATCCCGGTGGTTTACCTAATGGCTTACCTGAGTTTAATCCCTTTTGGAATAAATTCTCAAACTTTCATGATTTCTGGAATATCACTGTAGAACTTATTCCGAGCGCACTGACGATAGCGGCTCTAGGAGCTATCGAATCCTTACTCTCAGCAGTGGTCGCAGACTCTATGACCCATACACAACACGACCCCGATACCGAACTTTTCGCGCAAGGACTCGGAAACACCATAGCCCCTTTCTGGGGAGGAATTGCTGCAACTGGCGCAATCGCAAGAACTGCTACTAATATTCGATTTGGCGCCATCTCTCCAATAGCTTCTGTTTTTCATGCCTTTTGTATTTTAATCACTCTACTCTTTTTTTCTGATTTATTAAGCTTTATGCCGTTAGCAGCTTTAGCTGGATTACTCATTCACGTTTCTTGGAACATGGCGGATATCGAGCATATAAAAACAATCATAAAAGTGGGTCAATTTGAAGATAAAGTTGTTTTTCTTACTTGTTTTCTCACTACTGTATTATTCGATATGACAATAGGCGTATCTATCGGCGTCTTTTTAGCCATGATTTTATTTCTCAATAGAGTCATAAAGCAAAGTAGTGGACGATGGATTCCAAACAATGAATTAAAAAACCACTCTCAAAATATCGATCTTCCTGAAAATTCTCAACTTTATGTCTTAGAGGGACAACTTTTTTTCGGAGCTGCTCAAAAGGCTATTTCTTCTCTTCTTATTGTGGATAATAATATTAAATATATCATTCTTGACTTTACCAATGTAGATGATATCGATTTAACAGCATTGACTGCACTATATAGCTCTCTACAAAGCCTAAAATCAAACCATAAAATTTGCCTAATGATTCATTTAAAACCAAATATCAACAAGCGAATCGAGAACTTTTTAGATCATCATAAATTACAAGATCACGTTCACATTTTACAAAACTTACAAGAAGTATTAAAAGTTATAGAGAAACCTTTTTAACAAAGTCATATATATGAATATTTTTTTAATTTTATTGCAGATAGTTTTTATTAATATCGCTTTTTCTCAAGAAACAAGTAAAGAGATTCAATCTCAAGTTATAGAACAAGAAGGGGTACAAGATCAGCTTATCAAAGAAAAATCTGAAGCGACTCTAGATGTACAAGAGGCGACAAATTCAGCAAACGCAGCAAAGTTAAAAATAAAATCTGCCGAAACAGAACTAGAGCGATCTCTAGCTAAAATGATTTCTGAAATTGAATCTTACCGAGCCTATTTGGCGAACATAAAATTGAATAAGATCAAAGAATTGGAATCAAAAATTAATGATATGATTTCCAAAACAAATTCTTTAAAAGAATATGAAAATAAAATTCACTCTCAATCTGAGAAAATAACCATTGAAGATTTAGACAACATTTCTACTATATGGCGTAATGTTGTCGATAATACCCTCGTTCATTTATTTTCATCTCATCCCGTTGAATTAGATAACCCACCCACCTTCTCTACCAAGATAAATTCTGACGGAGAGAAACTTTTATCTCTTAAAAATAAAATTTCTATTGGGCTAGAGGAAATTAAAAAAGAAAAGGTAGACGTCGAATTAAATCTTTCTAAATTAACTCGCTCACAAAGCGATATTAGCTTCAAGCTTTTACTCAATGCCGGAAAAGTACGTGCTGATGCCTTATCGATATTAATAGATAAAGGTGTATTTTCAGAGTGGTCTTTTGATCCGTCTTATTTTTTAGATTTTATTCGAGAAGTTCAAATTGTACCTTATCGTTTATTGGCGACATTAACCGAAAAATACTATGATCTTAAGTCATTAAGCCATATGGGCGTTAAAGGCTGGAGCAATATAGTTAAACAACTCTTTTTGCTCATTTTTGTTTTCTACGTACCTTTTTTATTCTTAAAGCTGTTTCAAATGTTTTCTGCCTATTTAGAAAATTTAAGAAAACAAATATTTACCAGTTCTCAAATAGATTTTAAAAAAAGAACCTCTTTCGCTCTCTGGATTGGAAGACTCAATCCATATCTTCCTTGGTTTTTTGCCTATTTAACCATTCAAGTTTCCTATAAAATACTCACAAATACTCTTTTAGAACCCCTTACAATTTTTATTCCTTATTTAGAAATATATGTCATCTATAGAGCTTTTTTAATATTCTTTAGTGCCCTATTGGCCAAAATTTTATTATCTAAAAATCTAGACAAACTAAGATTAAAACAATCTAAACTTCAATTAACCGCTTCGCGTTTAAGTATTCTTTTCTTCATTGAATGGGCTTTTCTCCATGCCATTGAAGACGCTGTCAGAAGAGCCCTAGTCTATAATTTGATGTTTGATCTGGTCGTCGCGATAAACATTATTATAGTCTCTTATGAAGCTCGAAGATGGCGAGAGGAGCTTCTTGACCTCTCTAGCAATTGGTTAAGCGAAAAACTACAGAATTGGCTCTCTAATTATTCACATTTTGTTTCAGATTTAATTTTGTTTCCCTTGCTCTTTCTCGGAAACTTAACATTTCTTGTGGTTTCATGGGCCTATCAATGGATCACCCGATTTGAAGTTGGAAAAAAACTTTCAGCAGAACTATTCAAGAAACGACTAGAAGACGCCCACGAAGAAAATGGTGGGAGCAGAGGTGACCTCGATGAAAGCTATAAAGAGCTTTTTTTCAATTCAGAACCGCTTTCAGAAACTACAAGAATACGACTGGGAAGGTCTCCTCTCAATAAGTGCATTCAAATTATTAATAACTGGATGTCTGGAGATATTACTGAAGATCTTATTTTATTATACGGAAACTTTGGTATCGGCAAATCTACCATTTTACAAGCCCTTAAAAAGCATTTCGAATCTCAAATAATCATTAAATGGGTCATGCCAGAAAACAAAATTTTCACAAAAGAACAGCTGTATGATTACTTATCCAAAGTTTTCGAAACCAAAATCAAACACCTAGAAGATATAGAAAAAATAGATCAACAGTCACAAAAGACTATGGTTATTATAGATGATATTCATAACTTTTATCTTAATACAATCTCTGGTCTAGAGGCCTACAGGGCTCTTATCAACATAACTAGTCTTCAATTAGAAAATATTTTTTGGTGCTTCAGCTGCAATGAGAG
>JAGRAA010000463.1 GCA_020435185.1 Bdellovibrionales bacterium
TTTTCGTGGCTACTCACGATATGAGTTTGGTGGAACACTATAAAAAAAGAGTGGTCCATCTTAAGCAAGGAGAAGTCAGCGCGTGAATAATTTTTTATTTTCATTAAATTTCAGAAAATATTTTGAATCCCTTGTACGCTCTTGGCGCTTTCATACGGTTATAAATGCGACTACTTTAGCGGTGTTGAGTGGATCCTTTACGATTGTTGTTGGAGCTCTTGTTGCTTATAAAAACGTGAATAAATTGATTATCTCGTGGGATGAAAAGGTTCAGCTTAGCGTTTATTTAGATGACCAAATATCAACTGATGAAAAAGAAAAGATTGAGCAATACTTGAATTCAGAAAAAAACTTTTCTCAAGTTAGCTATCTATCAAAAACAGAAGCTAGAAAGTTATTCGAAAATCAAATGAACCAGGTAGAAAGCGATTTGTTTTTGGAGGACGAAGAGTTCAATCCTTTGCCGGCTAGTTTTGAGGCTTCTTTATCAAGTCAGGTGAGTAATAAAATAAACTTTTTAAAAGATGTGGCGGATCACGTTTCACAAATGAGTGGAGTGGATGATATATCTTACGGACAAGGATGGGTAGATCGGTATTCTGCATTGGTAAACGGAATCACTAAATCGGGACTGTCTCTTATTGTCGTGTTGATGTTTGGGTCTATTCTGGTGATAGGAAACTCCATTAGAAGTTCTGTGTTTCAAAGAATTGAAGAGATAAAAATAATGGAACTAGTGGGAGCTACTCAAATAATGGTTAGAGCACCTTTTGTTTTTGAGGGAGCCATTACTGGAGCTGTATCGGGAGCTTTAGCTCTGTTTATTGGATATTTAGTTACTCGTTGGCAATCTCAGTTAATTCTAGATCAATTTGGCCTTCTTAATATTGGATCTAATATTGAATTTTTATCTTTTTTTCAAGGAATGATCTTTGTTTTAATGGGTGCGATATTTGGAGCTTTAGGGTCTTATCTTTGTGTGCAGAGAATAAATTCAGGATGGGCAAACTCTAGTGAGAATTAATATTTTTTTTTCGATAATCTTTTATTCTTTCAATGTGTTTTGTGATCAATCTATAAAGACAACTGATCATATCATAGAAGAATTAGCTATAGAGGTGAGTAAAGCCAAACATCAGTTATTTAAGGAAAATAAAGTAGAGAGAAAAGTTAAAAGTGTAATGTTTGATCTTGAAAAAAGAATCGCTAAAGCCAGTGAGAAAAGGTCAAAAATGAAAGATGAAATATATTCTGTTCAACAAGAGATAAATTTTCTTAATCAAAAGATCGATCTTTCAAATGAAAAAATGCATAAACAAAGACGCTACCTAGCGCATCGTTTGAAAGCGATTTATAAATTGAGTGATTCAGGTCTCGTTCACTTACTTTTTTCAGAAGACATTAATTTTGATAAGAATATGAAGTATCTAAATATTGTTGTAAACGATGATTTAAATGTCATAGCCGATTATAAATTGAACTTATCAGCTCTCAAAATTCAAAAGAACAAACTCAGTACCAAACATCAAGAGTTAATCGCTGCTCAAAGTAAGTATAAAAAGCAAGAAGTTGCTTTAGAGAAAGATCAAATCTCTCAAAACAAAGTGTTAAAGGCTATAAAGCAAGCTCAATTAAGTAAACTTAAAAAGATTCAAAGCTTGAGAGGAAAGCTTAAGGCGAGTTCGTTGTCGGTGGTTGATAGAACTATGAAAAAACTATTAGAGAAAACCTTTTTCGAATTAAAGGGCAAATTAACTCCTCCAGTAAAAGGCACTGTTTTGATTGATTACGGTATTCATACGGATACGGAATACGCGAATTCTATTCGCTACAAAGGAAATTTAATTGAAACTGATCCTGAAGAGAATGTGCTCACTATTTATAGTGGAGAAGTTAAGTACTCTGGCCAAATGCCCGGGTATGGAAACATAATAATTATCGATCATGGGCAAAGTTACTATTCTGTCTATGCTCATTTAAAAAAACTAGAAGTCAGTGCGGGGGATTCGGTAAAGCCTCAGCAACAAATTGCTAAAACGGGAATGATCAACAATAATAAAAATGGGGTTTATTTTGAGCTTCGGCACTTTTCGGATCCCATTGATCCAAAGCTTTGGGTAGCGCAACAATAGGTAAAGGTAGTAACAGCTATGAAAAATAAAAAGTTAGTCTTCGTAATTGGATTAGTCGTATTTTTATCAAGTCTGTTTTTGAATCGGCAAGATAAAATCAAGGCATATGCTGCGGAAAGGTACGAAGACCTACAGTTGTTTGCTAAGGTTTTAAATCTGGTTCAACAGTATTATGTCGACGAAGTAGATACCAAGAAACTTATTTATGGAGGGATCAAAGGAATGCTCAGCGAGCTTGATCCTCATACAAACTTTTTAGCAAAAGATATTTTTAAAGAATTTGAATCTGAAACCAGCGGTGAGTTTGGTGGAATCGGGATAGAGATAACGGTAAGAGAAGGTGTTTTAACCGTAATCTCTCCGATAGAAGATACTCCGGCTTGGAAGCAAGGAGTTAAGGCGGGAGACAAAATTGTAGAGATTAACGGAGAGTCGACAAAGGGTTTAAGTTTGGTGGAAGCTGCCCAAAAAATGCGTGGAAAGTTGGGAAGCCCGGTCAAGTTAGGAATCTTTAGAGAGGGTTTTAAAGAGCCAAAGGTTTTTAGTATTAAACGAGGAAAGGTCAAAATACAGTCTGTAAAATACACAGATTTAGGTGGAGGCTACGCCTATATTAGAGTAACTAGTTTTATAGAAAATACGGCATCTGATATTAGACGAAGTTTAAAAAAACACGAAGACAAATATAAAGCGGTGAAGGGTTTAGTGATTGATTTGCGACGAAACCCGGGGGGGCTTTTGGATCAGGCTGTAGAAGTGAGCGATATGTTTTTAGAAGAAGGCGTTATCGTGAGTACTGTTGGACGAAATCAAAAAGAAAAAGAAGTGATCTACGCTAAACACAATAAAGAAAAAAATGAATATCCTTTAGTGGTTCTTATTAACGAGTACTCTGCGAGCGCAAGTGAAATCGTCGCCGGAGCATTGCAAGATAATAAGCGTGCTTTGATTATGGGTAAGCGTAGTTTTGGTAAAGGAAGTGTTCAGTCCGTTGTTAAATTAGGGGATGGGTCGGGCTTAAAGCTTACGGTTGCCAGATATTATACTCCAAGTGGTCGTTCGATTCAGGCCGAAGGGGTGACTCCTGATGTTCAGGTGGACCCTATAAATACTAAGGTGCTTGAAAAATCTATAATGAAATCTCGCATTAAAAGAGAGGCTGACATTAAAGGGCATCTTTTAGGAGAAAAAGAACAGAAATTAAAGAAAAACGATTCAGATCAACCCTTTCAACTTTGGTGGGTTGAAGGGAATGATGACAAGAAGAAGCTGACCTTGGGAGAAAAACTACTTAAAGATGATTTTCAGGTGCTACAAGCTTACAATTATTTAAAGGCTTGGCGAATCATGAAAAGGTAACAGTTCCCTTTTCACTTTGCTAAGCATCATATCTTCTAATCGTCTACATTGTGGATCGAAATTCGGATTTTTACTTTTATAAGCTAAAAGCATTATTCTTTAAGTGAGCATCTTAGTTGCATAAAGCTTGCTCATGCCTAGAGCGCCACTCATAAAATCGGACATATATCCTTACCATATCACTAACCGGTCTAATAATAAGGAATTTTTCCTTATTGATTTAGATCTATTGTGGGAGGTGTTCTGTAAAAAATTGGTTTATTTACAGAAAGAACTGAATTGTAAAACTCATGTTTTTGTTCTTATGTCTAACCACTATCATTTGATTATGAGTACACCAGATAGAAATATAGGAGAAGCGATGAAGTACTTGCATCGAGAAGTTGCTCGGGAAGCGAACGCTCTTGTCCGAAGAGAAAATCATTTTTTTGGCGGAAGATACAAATGGTGTATAATTAGTTCGGAGTATTATTACTGGAATGCTGTAAAATATGTTTTCAGAAATCCAATAAAAGCTAATCTTTGTAGCAAAGTAACAGACTATGATTTTTCTTCTTTAAATAGGAGTTATTCTGGACTTAAATGGCATGGAGACAATATTTTTAATGAAACTGTTGATATGGAATGGGACCTTGATTGGCTCAATAAGGCGTACGACTCGAATCAATCGTTGTCATTATCTAAGGCTTTACGTCGTAGGGAGTTTAAATTGCCACAGCTTCGAGGGGGTTACGCCGTAAGTCTAGATAAAATAAACCAATCACACAAATCTTATGAAGAACGATGAGGTCAATTCGTTGGTAACGCAGCCCAAGGTGAAAAGGGAACTGTTACCTTTAATAATATAATTACCGCCAAGGAGGGGATTATGAAATCTTTTATTATTTTGATATCTGTATTTTTAGGACAAGCTTTATGGGCACAGAGCTTTGAAGCTGGTAATGACATGCAAACAGTAAAATTAAATGGTGATTTTACTCTAAGATGTACAGCTGGAAGCAAGTATAGCACAAGATACGTGTATTGTAGTGATGAGTATTTAATGGGGGGAACTCACCAGTATTTTCTAATGGATGGTCAGGGCAAAAAGATTGATAAAGTAAATTTGAAAAGCACTTATTCATCGAACGGTCGAGAAGTAAAAAAATCTGTAAAATTTGATAGCGATAAATCTCGTTCAAAGAAAAGAGTTAATCTATGGATCGAGACTCTATTGCAAAAACCAATGTTAGATTATGGTAATAATAAGATTGAATATACGGCTTTCAACGGAAACGACGTGGTTAGTTCTGGAGAGTTTAATGTAAACGTTTCTCTTAAGGAAACCAGAGAATGTGATCATGATGTCATTTTCGCTAGAAATGATAGTGACTGCGATTTTCCAGATCGCTTATGTGATCGATATTTTTCCCGACAAAACGATTGTCAGTGATACCTTGGATCTCTTGATTCAATGGAAGTTATTTGGGGATAAGATTGTATGAAAACTAATTTTATTCTATATGTAAAAGATCAGAAAAAAAGTTCTGATTTTTATAAAGATATTTTAGGGGTTGATCCTATTCTGGATGTTCCTGGTATGACGGAGTTTAAATTAGGAGAAGGGTTTATTCTTGGGTTAATGCCTGAGACGGGGATAAAAAGTATTCTAGGAGATTCTATTGATGATCCAGAAGAGAGTAATGGTATATCTCGTTGTGAGCTTTATTTTACTGTGGACAACCCACGGTTGTACATAGATAGAGCACAGCTTTCTGGTGCAATTATTTTGTCTCGTCTAGAAAATAGAAACTGGGGAGATGAGGCTGGATATATTAAAGATATCGATGGCCACGTTATAGCGTTTGCTAGAAAGATCAATTAGATCTAAAAAATTTGGTCAAAATAAAAAATCGGAGATTAATTTAAATTTATCTCATGTATTTAGTTAAAATACCAAAAGTGTGAAAAGCGCAATTCCCGTTGGAGTTAGGAATTGCCTTGAATTGAAATGTAATTTCAATATCGGTGTTTTCGATTTTTCCTGTAGCTATAATTTTATATTCAATTTCATCATGCGTACACAACTGACCATCATACTCTTCAGCGTAAATAATTGTTGCTCCATTAAAGTCTGAAAGTAATTTTTCTTTTTCGTCGGCACTAGGTGGTTTAGAGCTTTTCAAAAAAATTTTATTTATGGTAGAAGAATTTAATTCTCCAACGGCGTAGGTTTCAATAAATTCGGGGCCAGCAACGTTTGTAATTTCAAGTTTTCCTGAGTTGGGAAGCAATCCAAATAATGAGGCTTTGTCGACTTCGCCAAATTCTCTAATTATTCCGAATTTTTCAAAAGAAATATTTTCTGGCTGGACAGATGCGTTTTCATCAGAAGGAGGAGCTTGTTCATGCGGGGGAGGGTTCTGGGGGACGAAGGAGTTTTCTGGAAAGTCTTTATCTGAATTGCATGCAGTCAGAAAAATAATGGCTAAACTTACTTTCCAAAAAGTGATTTTAAATGATCTCATGGCTTCCCCTTAAACCGAATGACTAGATCTAGCTAACTAGCACTTGTTTAAGGTTTAAGCAAGGCCCTGTTTGATGACTATAAACTACAAGAAAGAGTGTTTGGAATTTCAGTTGAATTTCTAGGGGCATCCCAATTAGGTCTTTT